>NZ_JALCYX010000132.1:0-5916 GCF_022690695.1 Anaeromyxobacter sp. SG17 | reverse complement strand
CGGGCCTCACCGCGCGCGGCGCGCGCGCGGCTTCGCCGCCGGCGCCGGCTTCCGCCTCGCGGGCGCGCGCCCCTTCGCGCTCCTCCGCGCGCGCGCCTCCTTCTCCGCGCGCGCGCGGAGCGCCGCGTCGATGGCGAGGCGCGCCCACGGGAGCATCGCCTCGGGCTCCTCGTGCGCGGCGTCGGGGGGCTGGAAGTAGCTCGTCTGCTCCACCCTGCCGTCCCGGCGCGGGTACACCCACGCCTTGCAGCCCGCCTCGACGAAGCGTGCGCGGGTCTCGGCGTCGGTCTTGAGGAACAGCTCGTCGTCGTCGAGGAGCCCGAACATGGCGTCCCCGACGTAGAGCCCGTGCCCGCCGAACATTCGCCGGGCCTCGGCGGGCCCCGCGAGTGACAGGAGATCGAGCGCGTGCTCCACGAAGGCTGCGGTGTTCGCCATGTCCATCTCTCCTATTCGAGGAGCCGCTCCGCGATCGACGTGTGGAGGTCGAGGCCGCGGCTCGTGAGGACGAGCGCGCCCGCGCGGCGGACCGCGAGCCGGTGCGCCACGAGCCCCTCGGCCTCGCGCGCCTGGGCGGGCGAGAGCGACGCGAGCGGCACGCCCTCGCGCGTGCGGAGCCCGAGCATCAGCCGCTCGTTCCGCTCCGCCACCGGGCCGATGCGGTCCTCCTCCGCCGTCGGCGCGCGCCCGGAGAGGGCGGCGTCGAGGTACGCGCCGGCGTCGCGGAGGTTCCCGTACCGGTACGACCCGCCCTCGCCGCGCACGCAGCCGTACGCGCCGGCGCCGAGCCCGAGGTAGCTCTCGGCGCTCCAGTAGAGCCGGTTGTGCGAGGACTCGCGGCCGGGCCGCGCGTAGTTCGAGACCTCGTAGCGGCGCAGCCCGGCGCGGCGGAGCTCCGCGCGGATCGCGGCGGACTGGGCCGCGGTGTCCTCGTCGGAGGGGAGGGGGAGCCGGCCCTCGCGGCGCAGGCGCGCGAGGGGCACCTCCTCCGCCATGATCTCGGGGTCGAGCGTCAGCGCGTACGCGGACACGTGCGTCGCCCCGGCCTCCACGGCCCGCGCCGCGTCCCTGCGCGCGGTCTCCACCGAGGAGCGGCGCGCCCCGTAGATGAGATCGACGCTCACGTTCCCGAGCTCCTCCGCCGCCGCGCGGATGGCCCGCTCCGCCGCGTCGGGGCCGTGCCGGCGGCCGAGCTTCGCGAGCACGCCCGCGTCGAACGACTGCACGCCCACCGACACGCGATTCACCCCCGCCGCGCGCCAGGCGCGGAGCTTCGCCCGGTCGGTCGACTCCGGGTTCGCCTCGATCGTCACCTCGGCCGGGGCGGGCAGGGCGAAGCGCTCGCGCAGGGCGGCGAGGAGGGCCGCCACCTCGTCCGGCTCCCACAGGGACGGCGTGCCGCCGCCCAGGTACACGCTCACGGCGGCGAGGCCGTCGAGCGCGGGCGCGCGGAGCGAGAGCTCCGCCGTGAGCGCCGCGAGGTACCTGCGGCCCTCGGGCGGTCGCTCGGTCGAGACCGCGAAGTCGCAGTACGGGCAGTGGTGCGCGCAGTAGGGGAAGTGCACGTAGATGCCGAAGCGGCGCGCCATGCCATTTTCATAGCGCGATGCGGCGCGCGGATCCCGGCTCGCCGTGCGGAGGGGAGGGCGGCGCGGCGCGGCTGACCCGAGAGTCGACATCGCCCGGGAGACGTGGTTTCTTGACGCCCCGCAACCCGGAACCGTGTCGCGAGGACCCCGAATGGCCGAGTTCGCCGCCCCGCCCCCGCCGCCGAAGGACTTCAAGCCCTACATCGCCGACGACACCCGGCTCCCCGAGTTCACGCCCAAGGCCATCGTCGCGGGCGCGTTCTTCGGGATCCTCTTCGGCGCCGCGACCGTCTACCTCGCCCTCAAGGCCGGGCTCACCGTCTCGGCCTCGATCCCGATCGCGGTCATCGCGATCTCGCTCGGGCGGAAGTTCCTCAAGACCTCCATCCTCGAGAACAACATCATCCAGACGGCGGGGTCGGCGGGCGAGTCGATCGCCGCCGGCGTCGTGTTCACGCTGCCCGGGTTCCTCTTCCTCTCCACCGACCCCTCGACCAAGCTCTCGATCGGCGCGGGCTACTTCGACTACGTGACGCTGTTCGCCCTCTCGCTCGTGGGCGGGATCCTCGGCGTCCTGATGATGATCCCGCTGCGGCGCTCCCTCATCGTGAAGGAGCACGGGTCGCTGCTCTACCCCGAGGGCACCGCCTGCGCGTCCGTGCTCATCGCCGGCGACAAGGGCGGCGAGTTCGCGAGGACGGCGTTCCAGGGCGTCGGGCTCGCGCTCGGCTACGCCGTGCTGCAGAAGGTCTTCCACGTCATCGCCGAGAGCCCGGCGTGGGTGACGCGCCAGACCAACAAGTGGCTGCCGAACGCGACGGTGAACGGGGAGATCACCCCCGAGTACCTCGGCGTCGGCTACATCATCGGGCCGCGCATCGCGGGCGTGCTCGTGGCGGGCGGCGTGCTCGCCTGGCTCGCGCTCATCCCGCTCCTCTCCGTGCTCGTGCCCGCGGACGTCATGGCCGGGCAGCTCGTGAAGCTCGGGAACATGAAGGACCTCGCCACCGCCGGCGGCCCGGGCGGCTGGGACCCGGTGGCGCACACGTTCTCGAACCTGCCGAACGCGGTCTACCGCGCCTACATCCGCCAGATCGGCGCGGGCGCCGTGGCGGCGGGCGGGTTCATCACGCTGCTCAAGACCCTGCCCACCATCTGGGCCTCGCTCCGCGACTCGATCCGCTCGCTCGGCGACAAGGCCGCCGCCGCGGGCGTCCGCCGCACCGAGCGCGACCTCTCCTTCCTCACCGTCATCATCGGCAGCGTCGGGCTCGTCCTCCTCCTCGTCCTGCTCCCGCAGGTCCCGGGCGAGTCGATCCTCCAGAAGCTGCTCGTGGCGCTCCTCGTCATCGTCTTCGGCTTCATCTTCGTGACGGTCTCGTCGCGCATCGTGGGGCTCATCGGGTCCTCGTCGAACCCGATCTCCGGCATGACCATCGCGACGCTCATGGCGACGGCGATGGTGTTCGTCGGCGTGGGCTGGACCGGGTCGGCCTACGAGCCGCTCGCGCTCGTGGTGGGCGGCATGGTCTGCATCGCCGCGGCGAACGCGGGCGCCACCAGCCAGGATCTCAAGACCGGCTACCTCGTGGGCGCGACGCCCCGGTACCAGCAGATCGCGCTCTTCGTGGGCGCCGTCTTCTCGGCCCTCGTCATCGGCCTCACCGTGAAGGTGCTCGACACGCCCACGGCGGATCTCGCCGCGCAGGGCGTGCAGCACATGATCGGGACGGAGAAGTTCCCGGCCCCGCAGGCGACGCTCATGGCGACGCTCATCAAGGGCCTCCTCTCCCTGAACCTCGACTGGCACTTCGTGCTGGCCGGCGCGTTCTTCGCCGTGACGATGGAGCTCTGCGGCGTGAAGTCGCTCTCCTTCGCGGTCGGCCTGTACCTGCCGCTCTCGACGACGCTCCCCATCTTCGTGGGCGGCGCGCTGAAGGGCGTCGTGGACTGGCTCGCGGCGCGGCGCGGTGAGCCCGCCGAGGAGGGCGAGCTCGGCGGCGGCAGCCTGTTCGCGACCGGCCTCGTCGCCGGCGGAGCGCTCACCGGCGTCATCGTGGCGCTGCTCAACGTGAACGACGGCGTGAACCACTTCATCGAGAAGACGCTCAACATGGAGCCGCGCATCAGCGGCGTGATCGGCGAGGAGGGCTTCGCGCTCCTCGGCGTCCTCTTCTTCGCCGCGCTCGCGCTCATGCTCTTCCGCGCCGCGCGGAGGGCGCAGCCGAAGCCGCCGGCGGTCTGATGATGGGCGGAGCGCACGAGGCTGCGCTCCCGCCTCGACGACGGCGCGCCGCGGCCCCTGCGCTCCCGCGGGCGGCCTCGGCGCCGCCGCGGCGGCGCAAGAGGCGGGCTCAGGACTCCTTCAGCGAGTCGATCTGCTTCTGCAGCTCCTTGTTGCGCGCCTGCTGGCGGGCGACCTCGCCGTTCAGGAAGTCGTTCTCCCCGCGGACCTCCTCGAGCTCCTCGCCGAGCTGCGCGACGCGCGCCTTCAGGGCCGCGAGCTCCGCCGGGTCCGCCCGCGGCGCGGGCGGCGGCGGGGGCCTCGCCTGCCCCTTCTCGAGCTCCTGCACGCGCCGCTTGAGGGAGAGCTCCGCGCGCGCACGCGTCTCGAGGTGCTTCTCGAGCTCCACCATCGCCGCGCGCAGCCGCGCCGCCTCGGCCTGGTGGCGCTTCTCCGCCTCGGAGGCGCCCGAGGCGAGCGCGCGCCGGCGCTCCTCGCCCTTCTCCTGCGACCGGCGCGCCTCGTCCTCGCGCGCGCCCCGCTCGCGCTCGAGCTCCTCGAGCCGCCGGCGCGCCGCGGAGAGCTCCGACTCGAGCCGGCTCGTCGCTCCCTGCAGCTTGCCGGTGTCGACCGCGAGCCGCTCCTCGGCCCGCGCCCGCTCCGCGGCGGCCGCCTGGGCGGCGCGCGAGGCGCTCTCGGCGGCCGCGCTCCGCTGCTGCACCATCTCCTTGAGCGTCGCGACCTCCTTGCGCAGCCGCGCCGCCTCCTCCGCCACCGGCTCGAGCTTCGCGAGCCGCGCGATCTCCGCCTCGAGCCGCCTCGTCCGGTCGCGCTCGGCGTCGGCCTCCCGCCGCACCGCCTCGCCCGCCTTCGCGAGCTGATCGCGCTCCGAGGCGGCCTGCGCGGCGCGCCGCTCCGCGTCGGCCCGCGCCCCCTCCACGCGCGCGAGCTCGCCCTTCGTGCCGGCGACGGACGCCCGCCCCTCGTCGAGCGCCGCGCCGAGATCGCGGACCCGCTGCTCCGTCGCGGCGAGCTCGGCGACCTTGGCCTCGTACGCGTGCTCCGCGGCGATCGCCTTCTCGTCGTAGGCGCGCGCCTCGGCCTGCGCCCGGCGCAGCTCCTCCTCGAGCCGCGCGGCCGCCTCGGCCTGCGCCGCCGCGTCGGCCTCGAGCGCCTCGATGCGCCCGCTCGCCTCGGAGAGGTCGGCCTGGGCCGCCTCTTCCCGGCCGCGGGCCTCGGCGAGCTCTGCGCGGAGCGCCTCCGCGTCGCCCTCCACGGCGAGCCGCGCGTCCGCGGCCTGCTCGAGCTTCGCCGCGAGCTCGCCCATGAGCCGCCGCACCTCGGCGGCGAGCGTGTCCCGCTCCCCGGAGAGCGCGGCGAGCCGGGCGTCGGCCTCGGACCGCTCGGCCGCGCGCGCGGATTCGAGCTCCGCCATCGCGCGCGCGTGCGCCTCCTCCGCCCCGGCGCGCGCGCCCTCCAGGCGAGCGCGCTCGTCCGCCCGCTCGGCCTCGAGCGCGGCCACGGCGCGCGCGTGCGCCTCGCCGCGCTCGGCGAGCTCCGCCTCGAGGCGGGCCCGCTCGGCGTCCGCGGTGGCGACCCGCGCCGCCCCCTCCTGCGCGGCCGCCTCGCCCTCCTGCATGGTCTCCGACAGCACGTCGGAGAGCGACTGGCGCGTCGCCTCGCTCTCCTCGAGCCGGCGGAGCGCGTCCGCCGCGCGCCCGGCGTGGGCCTCGCCCTCGGCGCGGGCGTCGGCGAGCGCGTGCTCGAGCTCGTCGGCGTGGGCGCGGGCCGCGTCGAGCTCGCGCTCGAGGCCGTCGCGCTCGCCGGCGAGCTCGGCGGCCTGCGCCTTCAGCTCTCCGAACGCGTCGCGCACGCGGGCGAAGAAGGCGTCCCGCGCCCGGAGCCGCTCGCGGAAGTACTCGAGCTTCTCCTCCGGCGTCCCCTTCGGCGGGGCGGGATCGCGCGGCAAGTCGGCGAACACGTCGCCCGGATCGGCGCGAGCGCCGGCCACCTTGACCCGCCCGAGCGCCGCCTGCGGCCGGGCCCCGGGGGGCGGCGGAGGCGAGGCCGGCGCGGGAGGAGCCGGGCGCGCCGCGAGCGGCG
>NZ_JALCYX010000131.1:0-5964 GCF_022690695.1 Anaeromyxobacter sp. SG17 | reverse complement strand
CGTGAGGCACGGCCGCCGCGTCCGCGGGGGGCGCGATGGCCCGGCGCGGGGCGACGGCGATCACCGCGGCGGCCGCCGCCGCGACGACGAGCGCCGCCCCGGAGCCGAGGGCGATCCTCCTGAGGCGCCGCCGCCGCGAGAGTCGCGCGAGCTTGGCCGGGACGTCCGGGTTCTCGGGATCGATGGCGAGGACGCGCGAGTAGAACGAGAGAGCGCGCGCGGACGCGCCCTCGGCCAGGGCGGCGTCGCCGCGGGCGGAGAGCGCGACCACGGCCCGCGCCGGGAAGGCCGCCTTGAAGCCGGCCGGGTCCCGCAGGAACGCCACGAGCTCGTCCGGGGCGCGCTCGAGCCCGCTCTCGGCGAGGAGCCGATCGAGCACCTCGCGGACCTCGGCGGCGCTCGACGGCCGCCGCTCCGGGTCGAGGGAGAGGCAGCGGACGACGAGGTCGGCGAGGGCGTCCGGCACGCGCGCGTCCACCGCGCGCGGCTCCTCGAAGTCGGCCTCCAGGACGCGGCGGAGGATCGCGGTGGGGTTCGGCGCGGCGAACGGGAACTTCCCGGTCGCGAGCCAGTAGAGGATGGTTCCGATGGAGAAGAGATCGCTGCGCGCGTCCGCCTCGCGCCCCTCCACGATCTCGGGCGCCATGTGGTGCGGCGAGCCCACGAGCGCGCCCGTCATGGTCATCCGCTCGTCGGACGCGAGGATGCGCGCGATGCCGAAGTCGGCGAGCTTCACCGCCGGTCGCTCGCCCTCCTGCACGAGGACGTTCTCGGGCTTCAGGTCCCGGTGGATGACGCCGGCGGAGTGCGCGTGGACGAGCGCGTCCACGAGCGCGCGCCCGACGAGCGCGCCGATCTCGGGGAAGCCGAACCCGACCTCGTGCGCGAACGCGCGGAGGGTCCTGCCGCGGACGAACTCGGTCACGAGGTAGCTGTCGGCCGCCCCGTCGCCCGCGTAGTCGTAGATCTCGACGATGCCGGGGTGGGAGAGGCGCGCGACGGCGCGGGCCTCGCGGGAGAAGCGAGCGCGCGAGTCCGGCGCGGAGGCGAGGTGCGGGTGAAGGAGCTTCACCGCCACCTCGCGGTCGAGGGCGGTGTCGCGGCCGCGGTACACGACGGCCATGCCCCCGCTGCCGACCTGCTCGAGCAGCTCGTATCGTCCGAGCCTGCGGATCACCGCCCCCTCGCCCTCGAGCCTCGCGCTCGCGTGGGTATCCTCGTGCTGCACGACTCACCCGGCACCCGCGGCGCACCCCCGCCGCGGCTCGCTCCGGATCGCGACAGCGGTGACCGGATCGGACGCTGCACTATGACACGGCTGCCCCGACTCGGCCATCTTGCAGCGACGGGGACGGCGCACGCCTGCTCGCCGCAGCCGAGGCTACCCGGCGGGGAGGGCGCCCACGCTCGATCCCGGCAGGAATCGCCGCGCCGCGAGCGCCTGGATCGTCGCGGGGATCGCCTCCGTGGAGATGGGATGGAGCGGCCTGAAGCCGAGGGCCGCGAGGCGGGTCGTGTCGTAGTAGTGGTCCGCGGTCATCCAGTGGAGCGCCTCGCGCTCGACGCGCGGCGCGAGCGCGGCCGTCGCGCCGTTCCGGCCCGCGAGGAGCCGCCACGCGCGCTCGAGCCGGCGGTTCACCGGCCCGAGCAGGACCCGGTCCGGGACGTGTCGCACGAGCCAGAGCAGGGCCGCGGTGAGGCGTGGGAGCGCCGGGAGGAGGCGCCCCGGCTCGTAGCCGAGCGCGGCGAGGGCGGCGGAGAGGTGCTCCGCGAGCGGCAGCGGCGCCTCGTCCCCCACGTTGAACGCGCGCCCCACCACCTCCTCGTCGTGCGGGTGCTGCACCACGTGGACGACCGCGCGGGCGAGATCGTCCAGGTGGACGAGGTGCGCGACCGGGCCGCGGCGGATGATCGGGATCCGGCGGTTGCCCGGGTCGAGCAGGGCGAAGAACGTGAGCGCTCGAACCGGGCCGCCGGTCAGTGTGGGGCCATAGAGGATCGTGGGGCGCAGCACGGTGAGCGGGGCGCCGCGCCGGAACTCCGCCCAGCTCGCCTGCTCGGCGCGCCAGCGGATCCGCTCGAGCGCGGTCCGCGGCTCCTTCAGCTCGCCCTCGCGGCAGGGGAGGTTCCGTGGCCTTCCGTAGACCGCCGCGGTCGAGACGTGCACGAGCCGCCGCGCGCCGGCCTCGCGCGCGAGCGCTGCTGCGGCGGCGGCGGCGGCGGCCTCCGCCTCGGAGCGGGCCCGCTCGTCGAGCTCGCGCGGCGTACGGACGCCGAGGTGGACGACCGTGTCCACCCCGCGCGCGTCCACCTCGAGCCGCGGGCGGCCGTCCGCGCCGATGGGCGCCTGACGGACCGAGAAGCCGGCGCGCCCGAGCGCCGCCGCGACGGCGTCCGGGATGGCGCCGGCCGAGCCGGTGAGGATCGCGAGCCGGTTCACTCCGCGAGTGTAGCAGCGGGACGGGCCACGGGCAGGCGGGCGGAGCGAGCCTGCCGGGGCGCACCGGCGCGCGAGGACGCCGATACTGCGCGCAGAGGGAGGCGGCGGCCCCGTTGGAGCCGGCCGGGCCGACCGTGATCCGCGGGCCCAGGCGGCTCGCGGATCACGGTCCGAAGCTCAGGCCCGGACTTCCTCGGACTTCTTCGCGGCGGCGGCCTTCTTCTCAGCCTCCGCGTCCGGGGTCGGCGGCGCCTGCCGCCCGACCGGGTTCTCCTCGAGCGCCGCCTTCAGCACCTCGTCCATGTGCGCCGCGAAGACGAAGTCGAGCTCCTTGCGGGCCTGCTCCGGGACGTCCACCAGATCGCGCTCGTTGCGGGCGGGGATGATGATCCGCTTGATGCCCGCGCGGTGCGCGGCGAGGACCTTCTCCTTGATGCCCCCGACCGGCAGGACGAGGCCGCGGAGCGTCACCTCGCCGGTCATCGCGACGTCGGAGCGGACGCGGATCCCGGTGAGGAGCGAGACGAGCGCGGTGAGGATGGTGACGCCCGCGCTCGGGCCGTCCTTGGGGATCGAGCCCGCCGGGAAGTGGATGTGGATGTCCGTCCGCTCGAGGAAGTTCGCCGGGATGCCGAGCGAGTCGGACTTCGAGCGCAGGTACGAGAGCGCGGCCTGGGCGGACTCCTTCATGACGTCGCCGAGCTGGCCGGTGAGGGTGAGCGACCCCTTTCCGGTCATCTTCGTCGCCTCGATGAAGAGGATGTCGCCGCCCGCGGCCGTCCAGGCGAGGCCGGTCGCGACGCCCGCGATCTCCGTGCGCTCGGCGGTCTCGTTGTAGAACTTCTCGGGCCCCAGCATCGACTCGACGTCGGCCTCCTCGATGGAGCGCTTCGCGCCGGCCTGGAGCTTCCCGCTCGCGACCTCCACGGCGACCGCGCGGCACACGTCGGCGATGCGGCGCTCGAGGTTACGGACGCCCGCCTCCCGCGTGTACGCCATGATGATCTTGATGAGCGCCTTCTCGGTGATGTCGATCGCGTCGGCCGAGAGCCCGTGCTCCCTGAGCTGCTTCGGGATGAGGTGGTTCTGCGCGATGTGGACCTTCTCCTCGAACGTGTAGCCGGGCAGCTCGAGGATCTCCATGCGGTCCTTGAGCGGACCGGGGATCGGATCGAGCAGGTTCGCCGTCCCGATGAACATCACCTTCGAGAGGTCGTAGGCGAGGTCGAGGTAGTGGTCCGAGAACGCGTGGTTCTGCTCCGGATCGAGCACCTCGAGCAGCGCCGCCGACGGATCGCCGCGGAAGTCCGCGCCCAGCTTGTCGATCTCGTCGAGCATCATGACGGGGTTCACCGTCCCCGCCTTCTTCATCGACTGGATGATACGGCCGGGGAGGGCGCCCACGTACGTGCGGCGGTGCCCGCGGATCTCCGCCTCGTCGCGCACGCCGCCCAGGGAGAGGCGCACGAACTTGCGGCCGATGCAGCGCGCGATGGACTGGCCGAGCGAGGTCTTGCCGACGCCGGGCGGCCCGACGAAGCACAGGATGGGCCCGCGCATGTCGTTCTTCAGCTTGCGGACCGCGAGGTACTCGAGGATGCGCTTCTTGATCTTGTCGAGGCCGTAGTGGTCGGCGTCGAGGATCTGACGCGCGTTCTCGATGTCCAGGTTGTCGTCGCTCTTCTTCGACCAGGGGAGGTCCGCGATCCAGTCGAGGTAGGTGCGCGCGACGGTGTACTCCGAGCTCGCCGTGGGGATCGACTTGAGCCGGTTGAGCTCCTTCTGCGCGACCTTCTCCACCTCGGGCGGCAGGCCCGCCTTCTTGAGCCGCTCCTGCAGCTCGTCGAGCTCCTCCTCCTCCTCGCCGAGCTCGCCGAGCTCCTCCTTGATCGCCTTGAGCTGCTGGCGCAGGTAGTACTCGCGCTGCGTCTTCGACATCTCGCCCTTCACGGCGGAGTCGATCTTGTTCGAGAGCTTGAGGATCTCGCGCTTCCGGTTGAGGAGCTCGAGGACGAGCTTCATCCGGGACTTGAGGTCGGTCGTCTCGAGGACCTGCTGCTTCTCCTCGATGGGGACGTCCACGTTCGCGGCGATGAGATCCGCGAGGTGGCCCGGGTGCGTGATCGACTCCACGAGCTCGGTCGCCGCCGCGGGGAGCTCGGGCATGAGCTCGATGACCTCGCGCGCCAGCTTCTTCAGGTTGATGGCGAGCGCCTCGACCTCGACGTCGTCGGTGACGGCCTTGTCCTCGACGGGATCGACCCGCGCCTTGAGGTACGGGCTCTCTTGGACGAGCTCGAGGACCTTGAAGCGCGCGAGCCCCTGCACGACGAGCGAGTAGTTGTCCTCGCCCATCTTGAGCAGCTTCACGACGCGTGCGACCGTCCCGACGGTGTAGAGATCGGCCGCGCCTGGATCCTCCTCCTCGGCGCGCCGCTGCGTCACGACGCCGATCACCTGCTCGTCGCGGACCGCGTCCTTGATGAGGGCGATGGTCTTCTGCCGCCCCACCGCGAGCGGGAGCACGCCTCCGGGGAAGAACACCGAGTTCCGGAGTGGCAGGATGGGGAGGACCTGCGGGATGTCCTCCTTGGCGATGAGCCCGGGAGGCACCATCGCCGGAGCGACCTGCGCGCCGGCTGCGGCCTTCTTTTCCTTCTCAGACATCGCCGTCTCCTTGCCGAGCTTCGGATGGGATGGGATACCCGCGCGAGCAGCGGATATCAATGAAAAGCGTTTGACCTGTCGGGCGTTACGGGTACGGCATGGCGGGCGAGAGCCCACCCTGCGGCCACCTCTCCCGAGGCGTCAGTCCTCGTTGAGGGCGGTGCGGCCGGGGCGCGGCACCGTGTGGCCGTCGGGTTCGCCACCGGCTCCTCCCGGGTCGGTACGGGTGGGACCGCTCGAAGGCGCCCACAGCCTGGACCCGGCGTTCCGGTCGTCGTCGCCGCTCCCGGAGACGTATCCCGCGCGGCGGGAGATCTGCTGGGGTGCGGCTCCGGGACCCTCCGCCGGGGACCATACGTGCTTGCGGATCATGCCCTCTGCATAAGGCCTGCTTCCGCGAGGGCAAGCGGGTGGACACCTTGGGCGCCGTGTTGCCCGGTACGCATGCGCTCGTGCTCCTGGCCGGCGCCACCCTCGCGGTCGCCGCCCTGGCGGTGCTGCGCGCGCTCCGCGCCAGGCGCCGCGCGGGGCTGCCGGAGGCGGCGGAGCGGCTCGTCGCGGGCGCGCTCGAGCGGCTCGGCGACGGCGTCCTCGTGATCGGAGGGGACGGGCGCATCGTCCGCGCCAACGCAGAGGCGCGGCGGCTCGCGGGCTCC
The DNA here is from genome assembly GCF_022690695.1 of Anaeromyxobacter sp. SG17. NCBI lineage: Bacteria > Pseudomonadati > Myxococcota > Myxococcia > Myxococcales > Anaeromyxobacteraceae > Anaeromyxobacter > Anaeromyxobacter sp. SG17. Next base: position 201 of record NZ_JALCYX010000131.1, on the reverse strand, counting down.
GACGCGGCGCCGCTCGAAGGCAAGGACCTCGCCGCCATGGCCGAGGCGCTCGCGGTCCTGCGGCACGGGCTGCGACGCGCGGACGCCACCTCCGGGGCGGTCTCCCTGCGCACCGGCCTGCGGGCGACCGCCGCGCTCGTCCGAGTCTCGGATCGACCCATGGTGGACGTCGTCGTCCTGCGCGCGGAGCCGCCGCGCGCG
>NZ_JALCYX010000130.1:0-6309 GCF_022690695.1 Anaeromyxobacter sp. SG17 | reverse complement strand
GCCGGCGGCGAAGCCGCGCGCGCGCCGCGCGCGGTGAGGCCCGCCGGCCCGCTCACCGCGCGGCGTCGCTCATGCGCGCCGCGGCGGCGGGATCGACGCGCCGCGCGAGCTCGAGCTCCAGCTCGACGTCCCGGTGCTCGCGCTCGTCGCGCCCCTCGAGCGTGCCCGCGATCTTGAAGAAGACCACGCGGCAGGAGCCGCCGCCGAGCTCCGTCCCCTCGACGCGGTAGCGCACGTCCGACCCGTCGAGATCGGTCTCGGCGACCCAGCGGCCCCCCTTCACGGTCCGCGTGTCGCGGGCCTGGGAGAGGAGCTGCGACACGGTTCCGAGCGGCGCCTTGCCGATCGAGACGCCGTCGTCGCTCCCGAGGTCGAAGCCGCGCTCGTCGAGGAGGCGCAGCGCCGCCGGCCACACCTCGGCGAGCGGCCGCGAGAGGCCCTGCGCGTCCAGCGCCGCGCGGAGGCGCGCCTCGCGCTGGGCTGCGGCGCAGCCCGCCGCGAGGAGCACGGCGCAGGCGAGCACGCGAGAGGGCGAGAGGCGCATCGGACGCCATCATGCGCCCGCCGCGGAGGCCCCGCTCGGCCCATCCGAGGAGCGCCGGCGGGTGGGGCCGAGAGGGTGGGAGCGCAGCACCGCGCAGGTCGGCGCACCGCGCCGCCGGCGCCGGCCGGGCGCCGCGGCACCTGCCGCGATAGCATGCTCCCCATGCGTCGCCTCCTCGCGGTCGTCCTCCTCGGCCTCTCGATCGGCGCCGGCATCGCCGTCGTGTCCCGGATCTTCCTGCGCGAGCGGCCGCTGCCGTCGCCCCCCGCCGTGGCGACCCAGATCCGCGAGGTCGCCCGCCTCGAGACCCTGGAGGTGCGGCTCTACAAGAAGGTGAGCTTCGAGCCCGAGCCCACGCAGGCGGACTCGCTGTGGGGTGACGTCGCGGGCTGGCTGCGCCACACGCTCGCCGCGCCGAAGGGGAAGGCCATCGTCTTCGCCGACGCCTTCCTCACCCTCGACCTCGAGCGGCTGAACGCCACGAGCGTGGGCGTGCAGGGGCGGCGGGTCGACGTGGTGCTCCCGCCCATCCGCACCACCATCGCGATCCGCCCCGGCGAGACCGAGATCCTCGGCTCGAACCTCGACTCGGCCGAGACGGCGCGCCTGCTCGACCTCGCCAAGGTGGCCTTCGAGCGGGAGGTCGACGGCGACGTCGCGCTGAAGGCGCGGGCGCGGGCCTCGGCGGAGCGGCACATCCGGGCGCTGCTCGTCGGGCTCGGCTTCGGGGAGGTGCGGTTCGTGGACGCGCTCCCGCCGGGCGAGAGCGCGAGCTGAATATTCTGACGGGGGCTGCGCCCTGAGGATTCGTCACATCTTCGGCTGCTGACCGGGGGAGCGGCTTCGGTCGGCCGAGCGGCGCACCACGCGCTCCGGCTGGGCATCGACGGGTCGGCACGCGCACGCCGGGAACGCTCCGGGCGGAGCACTGCGGGGCGGCAGAGCGGTGAGCGTCACCAGCGGGGGCGCAGGGGATCGGAAGCCGGAAGTACGCGAGCGGTGAGCCGTCGCTCCAGCCTGGCGACCATGCGAAACCCGCCCTCCGTTCTGCCCGGAGATTCGGTCAGCTCCGTGGCGGCCGCAAATCACGGCGCCCACATCCCCAGCTGCATGACCGGACGCAGAGGTGCCACGTCAGCGTGCGCGGGCGGCGTCGGCCCGTCGCCCGCATCGCGCCGGAAGCGATCCATGTGCTCGCGCCCGAAGCTCCTCTCTGCGTGAAGCAGATTGTGGGCTCGGCAGGCGAGCCGAAGATTGTCGATCGTCGATGGTCCCCCGAGGGAGGCGGGTTGAATGTGGTCGAGCTCGAGCTTCCAGCGGCTCTTGCAGCGGCAGCCGTCCGGGCCGACCCAGGCGCAGCGCCCGCCGTCGCGTTTCCACACGGCCCGGCGCACTATCGCCGGGATCGTGGTCCTCGCCGGCGGCGTCTTCGCCGCGGCCTTCTTCGTCGCCGCGGCCTTCGTCGTCCCGGCCTGCTTTGCGCCCTCGTTCGAGCCTTCCTTGGCGTCCTTGGTCTTCCGCTCCGGCGCGACCGCGCCCTTGCGCTTGCCGTGCTTCTCGATGGCGCAGCGGATCGCCTCGCGGAGCACCGCCGCGAGGTCACCGTCCGGGACCTTGTGCGACAGGAGCGAGCGGAGCGTCTCGAGGTCCTCCTTGCAGGCACGGTCGAGGGTGACGCGGAGCGACCATTGGCTCTCCGAGACGGCGAGCGTCTCGGCCCGTCGCTTCGGCTCCGCGAGAGTGGGCTGGGGCGCCGGCAGCGCGCCGGCCGCAGGTCCCGGATCGAGGGTCGGCTCCGCAGGGCCGGGTGCGGTAGCCGCCTCGGCCCGCTCGGCCTTTGGGAGCTCTAGCGCTGCGCCCACCATGGCGGGCGCGCGTTCGGTGAGCTTGCGAAGGCCAGCACGCGGAGCGGTGCGCGCCTGGACGGAGACGACGAGGTGCTCGACCTCGGCCCGGGTCCGGAAGGCGGCGCGAGCGAGGAGGTCGTCCACGTTCTGCTCCGTGAGCACCTGGCCGAGGAGCGCCACGGTGGACAGGCAAAGACGCCCATCGCGCAGCGGAGCCTCGAGGATCGGGAAGCGGCGCAGCACCCGCATCGCCTGGATGCGCCGGCCGGCGGCGCCCTCCCGGAGGTGGAGCGCCTCCAAACAGTACGCCCAGAGGGACGCATGGCCGATCTCGACGAAGGCGCGGCGCCGATCGAATTCGTCGAGGTGCAGGAGGAAGTCGACCTGGACGTTCCGTTCCTCCCCGGCGAGCTCGCGCAGGCGCAGGGCGAGGACGTTCGACTCGAGAGCAGCGGGAGTGAGCGCAGACATGGGGATGCACCTCCAGTACACCCTTCGTAGCACGCGATCTTCGGAGCTCCGGAGACGCTCCAGGCTCGCGCCTGTGCGGCGTTCTCCGGCGCATCCTCGTCGTTGCCCCAAGGCGATCCGCGCGCGCTTCACGCGCGAGAAGCGTGCGCGAGAGCGGCCTTCCCGCGCCGCCCGTGTGCCTGAGCGCAATCGGGGCGAGAAGGCGTCAATGGAGAATGTTTCACCCACCGCAACTGGGACGCCTCGCCTCGCCGCGAGAAGAGCCGCGACACCGGCCGGCACTGCCGCTGGCGATAGTTGTCACCGTGGGTGAATATGGCCGACCTTCCATGACGCTCCAGCCCGTGCTCCGGGGCGAGCTGCGGAGGCGCCTTCGAGAAGTCCGCGCGCACCCCGCGCGAAGTCACTCCGTCGCCCCCCCGACACACGGCGAGACGCTCGCCTGCTCTGCCGCCCTCCCGCGTTCGACGGGGTCCGAGCACGAGCGCGTGCGCGGATCCCGTCGATGCCCGAATCCGACATGCGCACTGAAGCCGTCGTCGAACCACCCGCCGCTCGTCCGGCGAGTACCTGCACTTGTGATGAATGACTAGTGGCTGCGCCCCGCCCCACCGACGTCTGGACGCCGTCGTCGGAGCCCCACCCGGCTCGCCGGGTCCCGTGCGCCGCCGCGAGCGGCTTCGCCGCTTCCGCGGCGTCGCCCCGGCGGGCTCGCTTCGCGCGCCTATTCGCGAATCATGATCGGCCGTTTACCAGCGAACAGCAGCACTTCACGGTCGGAAGACCGCCGGGTCGTCCTGGATCGCGTCGACCGCGGCCGCGAAGCCTGCGAAGTCCCCGTACCGCTCGGGCGCGATCCGGCCGCGGGCGAGGTCGAGCCGCTCCTCCCGCACGAGCGTTCGGCCGTCGGCGCGCTCCGTGCGCTCGAAGGTGCCGAAGGGCGTCTCCACCTTGCGCGCCGCCGCGGCGCGCGCCGAGAGCCCCGCGGGCGCGATGATCTCCACCCGGGAGGTGCCGCGCTCCGGCGTCGGCAAGAGCAGCGCCGTGCGCCGCGAGGCGACCTGCACGTACCGCGACGCGAGCCGCGCCGGGAACACCTGCGCGTCGACCACGACGCCGCCGTCGGCGGCGCGGGCCAGCTCGGGCGCGGAGCCGCGCCAGCGGATCCCGAGGGGCGCGGCGGGATCGTCCTCGCCCTCGATCGTCACGTCCTGCACCGCGAACCCGCCGAAGGTGCGCGACAGCATCGCCTCCACCGCCTGGCGGCGCTCGGTCGCGTCGAGCTTCTCGAGCGCGGCCTTGGCGGCGGCGGCCATCGCGCCGAAGTAGCGATCGGTCCCCTCCACGTCGGCGCCGCCGTCCGTGCCGAGCGCGATCCGCACCGTCACCTGGCGCTCCTCGGGGACGAGCGCGCGCGCGGGCGTGTGCTGGAGCTCGAGCGCGTCGCCCGGCTCGGGCAGGACGAGCGCGTCCACGTCGAGGACGCTCGAGGGCAGCGCGCCGAACGGCGCGAGCCGGAGCGACGGATCCAGCCAGAAGGTCTCCTTCCCCGCCTCGACGCGCAGGAGCGGGTGCGTGAACTCGCCGGGGTTCGGGAAGCGGAAGGCGACGGCGCTCGCGGAGAACGGGCGCGCGAGCGCGATGCGCGTGCGCAGGCCGAGCTCGGAGAGGAGCGCCTTCAGGAGCACGAGCCGGCTCCCGCGGCCGCGCGACAGGACCGCGCTCGCGTCCTCGCCGAGCGCGCTCGTCGAGCCGAGGACGGTCCGCGCGACGTGGGCGTAGGCCGCGCGCGCGAGCGCGGCCGGCGGGGCGCCCGGCCCCGCCGAGGTGCGGAGCTCCCGGGCCAGCGCGCGGAGCTCCTCGGTGGGCTTCGTCCGCTCGAGGGCGCCGTCGCCGAGGGCCCGCTGGATGGCGGCGCGGTCGACCGCCGCGCCGACCTGCACGAAGGGCAGGTACTCCTGCATCGGCACCGCCTCGGGCTCGGGCACGAACGCCGGCACCTCGGTGCGGAGCGCGCGCATCACCTCGCGGCCCCCCTCGCGCTTCACCTCCGGGGCCGGCATGCCGTGCGCGTCCACCTCGAGGCCGAGCCCCTCGGGCGCGGTCACCACGTAGGTGGAGCGGAAGAGCGGCACGCCTCCCACCTGGAAGTAGAACGGGTCGGCGACGTAGCCGCCGCCGACGCCCGGCACCGCGCGCAGGTGCTCCACCTCCACGTAGTCGCCGGGCTCGAGGCCGGCGAGCGACACCGACCCCTTGGACGCGCCGGCGCGCTCGGGCTCCACGGTGCGGCCGCCGGGCTTCACCGTGCGGAGCACGAGCACGTCCGCGCCGTGGGGGACCGTGACCTCGCCGAACTCCTCCACGCCCTGCTGGTCGAGCACCTTCACGACCTGGTGCGTGCGCTCGATCGCGGCGCCCCCCGGGAGGACCTCGATCGCGGCGGCGTCGAGCACCATCGCCGCGGAGGTCGCGCCGCGCGGGCGCGCCCGCTCGTACGCGCGGATGGCGGCCTTGCCGTCCTCGGCGGCGCCGTCGAGCACCTCGTGCCCGTCCTGGAGCGCGAGCGCGCGCCGGAGCGCGAGGTCCGCGCCGTCGAGGAGGAGGGCCCGCTCGCGGAGCGCGCGCGCGGCCGCGGCGTCCCCGGCGAGCTCCGTCACGTCGGCGAGCTTCTTCGCGACGCGCGGGCTGCGCGGCCAGAGCTCCGCGACGACGCGGAGCGCCTCGACCGCGCCGGCGGGGTCGTTCGCCCCCACGAGCGCGCCCGCGCGTGACAGGGCGGGCTCGATGGCCCAGGGCCGCGCCGCCGACACCGGCGCGCGCGCCTCGGCGGCGCCGCGCGCATCCCCGCGCCGGCGCAGGTGCTCGGCGACGCGCGACGCGCCGTCCCGGCACTGGGCGATCGCGCGCAGGCGGGCGTCCTCGTCCGCGACCGCGCGGCGGCGGCCGGCGAGCGCATAGGCCAGGCCGGCGGCGCCGCACCGGCCGCTCTCCGCGACCGCCTTCACCGCGAGCTCCTCGGCGAGGACGCCGAGCCCGCGCGCCTCGGCGACGCGGGCCTTCGCCTCGAGCGCGGCACCCCGCGCCGCCGCCTGCGGGGCGAGCCCGGCGAGCACCGCGTCCGCGTCGTCGAGCCGCTCGGAGCGGCGGAGGAGCTCCGCGAGCAGGACGCGCGCCTCGGCGTCGTCCCGGTCGCGCTGGAGCGCCTCGCGCAGGTCGGCCTCGGCGCGCGCGCGGCCCACCTGGTCGTCGAGCGTGTCGTCGTCCTGGGTCGCCACGGCGCGCGCGACGCGCAGGGTCGCCGAGGCCGGCACGCGGGCGACCGCCCCGGCGAGCAGCGCCTTCGCGCCCTCGCGGTCGACCTGCGTCGCGTCCCGCGCGGCGAGGAGGGCGCCGAGCGCGAACCCGGCAGAGGGCTCGAGCGCGGCGGCGAGCGCGGCGGGGCCG
>NZ_JALCYX010000013.1:63060-82787 GCF_022690695.1 Anaeromyxobacter sp. SG17 | reverse complement strand
CGAGCTGCGGGCCGCAGTCGCTCGATTCGTTCTGCCACCACGGCGCGAACGAAGCTACCCGCGCGCGGTGAAGCTGAAGATGAGCAACTACGCCCGCAGCCGCCCGGTCGCTAAGTGAGTGGCATTGCCGCAGGGCGTGGCCCGCCACCTGCAATGCCGGACGCGGGAGAGGCGGTGACCCATGAACACGTATGCGATCCTGATGTTCCTCCACGTCCTCGCCGGAGTCGGCGTCTACGTCGCGCTCGGCATCGAGACCGTCGCGCTCGGCGGGCTCCGGCGGGCGGAGACTCCGGGTGAGGCCGGCGTCTGGCTCCGGCTGCACGCGCTGCCCGGGCGCCTCCTCCCCGGCGCGATGCTCGTGGCGCTCGCCTCCGGAGCCTGGATGATGGCGACGACCTGGGGCCACCGGCCGTGGATCCTCGCCGCCTTCATCGGCATGGTCGGGATGGGGATCGCGGGCGGCGGCGTGAGCGGGCGCGCGATGCGGCGGCTCCGGGCGGCGCTCGCGACGGAGGACGGCGCGGTGCTCTCGCCCGCGTTCCGGGCGGGCCAGGGGAGCGCCGCGCTGACGGGGTCACTCCGGGTGAGGATCGCGATCGGGCTGGGGATCCTGGCGCTCATGACGCTCAAGCCGGAGGCCGCCGGCTCGGCGCTCGTCCTGACGGCGTCGGTGGTGGCCGGGCTCGCCGCCAGCCTCGTGCACCCCGGGCGCAGCGCGCGCCTCGCGGGCAGCGGCGCGGGATAGCGCCGCCGAGCGCGCCGCTCGCCGGACGCGCCCACCCGAGCGCGCTCCACTGCAGGCGCTCCACCGCGCGAACGCCGCCCGCGACTCACGGGCGGCGTTCGCGCGCGTGCGCTCGGATCCGACGCATCGACCCTGCGCCGCGCCTCGCGCGCCGTGCGGCGGCGCCGGGACCGCGCGAGCGTGCGTGCTCAGGGCTTGAGCGATCTGCGCGCCGAGCCGCGCGGCCTGTGGGGATCGCGAACGGCGCGGAGCGGGAAACCTCGCATTTCCCGCGGGTGTATGGCGTGGCCCGCGAACTGCAACCGCGTCTCGGCGTCGGCAACGCCGACGCCTCAACGCAGGACCGCACCGGCGCTCGCCGGAGAAGGAAGATGAGAGATGCGTGCTGAGAGATCGAGGTTCGCGTTCGTCGCGGCGCTCTTCGTGGTCGCCGCGCCGGGTATCGGGAGCGCCCAGGGCTGGCGCGCCGCGGGGGCCGACGGGCTCCTGACGCCGCTGGGCGAGTACGTGCTCTTCGGAGGCGGGGTGACCGACTTCAAGGAGAGCGCGGTGAAGGATCGCTTCGACGTCGGCGGGACGTGGGACGCCCGGCTCGGGATCGGCAGCCGCTCCTTCGTCGGCGCCGAGCTGGCCTACGTCGGCTCCGCCCTCAACGCCAAGGGATCGGGCTCCGATCTCCTGACGAACGGCGCCGAGGCCGTGCTGCGGCTCCAGTACCCGTATGCCACGGGCGCCTGGCTCGTCGAGCCCTTCGCCTTCGGTGGCATCGGCTGGAGCCACCTCTCGCTCCGGGACGCCGCGCCCGGCGTGAAGGACTCGGACGAGATCGGCGTCGTCCCGTTCGGCGGAGGGGTCACCGTGGGCTACGACCGCTTCCTCCTCGACGCGCGGTTCACCTACCGCACGAGCTTCAACGAGGATCTCCCGCTCGCGACGGGCCAGGCGCCGGCGAGCATGGAGCGGTGGTCGGTCGGCGCGTCGGTCGGGTACGAGTTCTGACGCGAGCGGCGCCGCGGACCGCGCGCGACGCGCGCCCCGCGGACCGAGGAGGGCCTCCGGCCCGATCGCCGGGGCCCTCCTCGTCTTCATGGAACTTCAACTCACGGAAGCGCGCGCGACACGGTGGTGCCGCAGCTTCCGCCGGCGAGCGTCGCGAGAGCGCGACGGCGCGCGGGGAACGCTGCGACGCGGAAGGTCGCGAGGGAGGAGTCGTCATGCAGGCGAAGGTCTTGCTCGCGGCGCTCTGGCTGGGAGTGGCCGGGCGCGCGAGCGCGCTGCAGCCGCTCGAGGAGTTCCTGCGCGGTGCGCGGAGCGCGAGCCCCGACAACGCGGAGGCCCGCGCGGCGCGCAGGCAGCTCGACGCCGACGCCGACGCCGAGCTCGGCCGTGCCCTGCCGCGCCTGTCGCTGCAGGGGCAGTACACCCGCAACCAGTTCGAGACGACCCTGGAGCTCCCGGGGGCGGCGGGCGGGCCCCCGGCGCGCGTCACGATCACGCCGAAGGATCAGCTCGACGGCGCCGCCACGCTGGACGTTCCGCTCGTCGACCTCGCGCGGTTCGCCCGCATCGGCGCGGCCCGCACGGGCGCCCGCGCCTCGGGGACGCAGGCGGCCGCGACGGAGCTCCGCGTCCAGGCCCTCGTGTCACAGGAGTACTTCCAGCTCCTGGCGAACCGCGCGCTCGTCGGCGCGTCGCGCAAGGCGCTCGAGGTGGCGAGGGCGAGCCTCTCCATCGCCGACGAGCGCCACCAGGCCGGCTCCACCGGGCTCCTCGACGTGGATCGGGCGCGGGGCGAGGTCGAGCGCAACGTGCAGCAGCTCGCGAGCGCGGAGCTCCAGGTCGCGCTCTCGGCGCGCGCCCTCCAGTCGCTGACCGGGATCGCGCCGGAGCTCGACGGCGATCGTCCGCTCACCGACGACCTGCACGAGGAGCCGCCGCTCGAGCGCTTCCAGCCGCCGGACGAGAAGCTCCCCGCGCTCGCCGCGGCCATGGAGGGCCGCGAGGCCGCGGAGCAGCAGGCGAGGGCGCAGCGGCTCACGCTCGCCCCCAGCCTGGGCGCGAGCCTGACGGAGCGCGTGACCAGCGCGGAGGGCCTCGCGGGCCGGGACGCCTCCTGGCAGGCCGTGGTCGGCCTGAGCTGGTCGCTCGATCTCACCACCTTCGCCGGCATCCGCGCGCAGGACGCGGCGGCGGACGTCGCGCGAGCGCGCGAGCAGCGGGCGAGGCTCGCGGCGCACGACGACATCCACCGCGCCTGGAGCACCGTGCGGAGCCAGATCGCCCGGAGCCGCTCCGCCCGTGTCCAGTCGGAGGTCAGCGCGCGCGCCTCCGAGCTCGCGCTGGAGCGGTACCGGGCCGGCGCCGCGACCCAGATCGATCTCCTCCAGGCGCAGCGCGACGCCTTCGGCGCCGACGCGGCGCGCATCCAGGCGGACGCCGACCTCGTGAACGCGCGCGCGCAGCTGCGGCTCGCGGCGGGCGAGAGCCTCCTCGAGCCGCCGGGGGGGGGAGCGCCATGATCGGCAGCCCCCGTCGCGGCAGGGGGTGCTCACGGCTTGAGCGATCCGCTCAGCACCCCCCTGCCCGCCACGCCTCGAGCCGCGCCGTTTTGCTGACAGAGCGCATCCGTCGTCTGGCCCAGCGTCTGCAGTTTCCCGTGGTTTCCGAATCCCGTCGGGGGCGTCCATGAAGAGCAAGAAGCAGTGGGTCGTGGTCATCGTCGGTCTGCTGGCGGTCGTCGGCATCCTCGTCGGGGTGAAGGCCGGCCAGATCGTCACCATGGTGCGGGCGGGCGAGTCCTTCGTGCCGCCGCCGGAGGCCGTCACCTCGGCCAAGGTCGAGGCGACGCAGTGGGAGGCGACGCGGGCGGCGATCGGATCGCTCGTGGCGGTCCGCGGCGTGATGCTCTCCGCGGAGCTGCCGGGCGCGGTCCGGGACATCACGTTCGAGTCCGGCTCCTCGGTGAAGCGCGGCGCCGTGCTCGTGAAGCTCGACACCTCCGCGGAGGAGGCGCAGCTCGCCTCGGCGGTGGCGGAGGCGTCGCTCGCGAAGGTCAACCTCGAGCGGGCGAAGCGGCTGCGTCAGGGCGAGGCCAACGCCCAGGCCGATCTCGACACCGCAGAGGCGCGCGCGAAGCAGGCCGACGCGACGGTCGCGAACCTGCGCGCGACGATCGCCAAGAAGACCATCCGCGCCCCGTTCGACGGGCGCGTCGCCATCCGCCAGGTCGAGCTGGGCCAGGTCGTCGCGCCCGGGACCCCCATCGCGTCGCTCCAGTCCGTGAGCCCGATCTACGCGGACTTCTGGCTGCCCCAGCAGGCGCTCGCCGAGCTGAAGGCCGGCGAGCGGGCGCGCCTCGTCGTCGACGCGTTCCGCAACGCTACGTGGGACGGGGAGATCACCACCATCAACCCCGAGGTCGACCCGGCCACGCGCAACGTCCGGGTGCGGGCGACGTTCGAGAACGCGGACGGGCGGCTGCGCCCCGGGATGTTCGCGAACGTGCAGGTGCTCTCCTCGGAGAAGCGCAGCGTGCTCGTCGTCCCCGCGACGGCGGTCATCTTCGCGCCCTACGGCGACTCGGTCTACGCCATCGAGGAGAAGAAGGACGCCGCGGGGAGGACGACCACCGTCGCCCGCCAGAAGTTCGTCCGTACCGGGGAGCGGCGCGGAGACGTCGTCGCCGTCGCGGAGGGGCTGAAGGCTGGCGAGGCCGTCGTGAGCAGCGGCGCGTTCAAGCTGCGCAACGGCGCCTCGGTCGCCGTGAACAACGCCCTCGCGCCCGACGCGCAGCTCTCACCCAAGCCGACCGAAGAGTGAGCCGGAGGCCACCACATGAAGTTCACGGATCTCTTCATCCGCCGCCCCGTCATCGCGATCGTCGTCAGCCTCGTCATCGTCATCGCGGGGGTCCAGGCCATCCGGACGATCAACGCCCGCCAGTACCCGCGCAGCGAGAACGCGCAGATCATCGTCACGACGAACTACGTCGGGGCGAGCGCCTCGCTCGTGCGCGGGTTCATCACCACGCCGCTCGAGCGCGTCATCGCGGCGGCGGACGGCATCGACTACATCGAGTCCGAGAGCAAGCAGAACGTCTCCATCATCCGGGCGCGCCTGCGCCTCAACTACGACGCGACCAAGGCGCTCGCCGAGATCGGCGCGAAGGTGGACCAGGTGCGCGGCGATCTCCCGCCCGAGGCGGAGGTCCCCATCATCACCATCGAGTCCGCCGACAGCGCGCTCGCCTCGGCGTACCTCTCCTTCTCCTCGAAGGCGCTCAAGCAGAACGAGATCACCGACTACCTCGTCCGCGTCGTCCAGCCGCGGCTCTCGGCGATCGAGGGCGTGCAGCGCGCCGACATCCTGGGCGCCCGCACCTTCGCGATGCGCATCTGGCTCAAGCCCGACCGCATGGCGGCCCTGAACGTCAGCCCGGCCCAGATCCGGGAGGCGCTCTCCCGGAACAACTACCAGGCCGCGGTGGGCCAGACGAAGGGCTCGCTCGTCCAGGTCAACCTCACCGCCAACACGGACCTCCGCTCGCCCCGCGAGTTCCAGCAGCTCCCCATCCGCGAGCAGCAGGGCGGCGCCGTCGTCCGGCTCGGTGACGTCGCCGACGTGGTGCTCGGCGCGGAGGACTACGACGCGCTCACCAACTTCAGCGGGCAGACGGCCGTCTTCATCGGCGTCTGGGCCCTGCCGAACGCGAACTCGCTCGACGTGATCAAGCGGGTCCGCGTGGAGCTCGACTCGCTGCAGAAGGAGATCCCGGACCAGATCCAGGCCCGCGTCGCCTTCGACGCCACCACCTACGTCCGGGACGCCATCAGCGAGGTGGAGCGGACGCTCGCCGAGACCCTGCTCATCGTCGTCATCGTCATCTTCCTGTTCCTCGGCTCGCTGCGCTCGGTCCTCGTGCCCGTCGTCGCGATCCCCGTGTCGCTCATCGGGGCGGTGTTCCTGATGCAGGTCTTCGGGTTCACCCTGAACCTCCTCACGCTGCTCGCCATCGTCCTCTCGGTGGGGCTCGTGGTGGACGACGCCATCGTGGTCGTCGAGAACGTCGAGCGACACCTGCGCGACGGGATGAGTCCCGTCGACGCGGCGCTCCGCGGCGCGCGGGAGCTCGTCGGGCCCATCATCGCGATGACCATCACCCTCGCCGCGGTGTACACGCCGATCGCCTTCCAGGGCGGGCTCACGGGCGCCCTGTTCCGGGAGTTCGCGCTCACGCTCGCGGGCGCGGTGGCCATCTCGGGCGTCGTGGCGCTGACGCTCTCGCCGGTGATGTCCGCGTACCTGCTCCGCGGCGGCGGTGAGGAGCGCGGGCTCGCGGGGCGCATCAACCGGGGCTTCGATCGCCTGAAGGCGATCTACGCCCGTCACCTCGCGCTGGCGCTGCGGTCGCGCGGCTCCATCTACACCGCGTGGATCGTGGTGAGCCTGCTCGCGCTCGCGATGTTCACGCAGGCGCCCAAGGAGCTCGCCCCGACGGAGGACCAGGGCTACATCTTCGGCGTCGTCAACACGCCCGCGAACTCGACGCTCGACCAGCTCGTGCCCTCGGTGCACAAGGTGAACGAGAGCGTGATGGCGTTCCCGGAGTCGCAGTTCACGTTCCAGGTCACGTTCCCGAACAACGGGTTCTGGGGCGCGGTCTTCAAGCCGTGGGAGGAGCGGGGGCGGTCGGCCTTCGAGCTCCTCCCGCAGATCCAGGCGAAGGTCGCCGCGATCCCCGGCATCCAGGCGTTCCCGATCCTGCCGCCCGCGCTCCCCGGCGGCGGCCAGTTCCCGGTCGAGTTCATCATCGCCTCGACCGCGGAGAGCTCCGAGATCCTGGACTTCGCGAAGAAGCTCCAGGAGAAGGCGACGGCGAGCGGGATGTTCGCGTTCCCGCCGCTCATCGACGTGAAGATCGACCAGCCCTCGACCGAGATCGAGCTCGATCGGAACAAGGTGGCGGAGCTGGGGCTCGATCTCCAGACGGTCGGGCGCGATCTCGCCTCCGCGGTCGGCGGGAACTACGTGAACCGCTTCAGCATCGACGGCCGCAGCTACAAGGTGATACCCCAGATCCTGCGCTCCGAGCGGCTGAACCCGGAGCAGCTGAAGGACGTGTACGTCACCGGGCCGGGCGGGCAGCTCGTCTCGCTCGCCTCCATCGCCACCCTGCGGGACTCGGTCACGCCGCGGTCGCTCAACCGCTTCCAGCAGCTCAACGCCGTGAAGATCAGCGGCGTCGCGATCCGCCCCCTCGACCAGGCGCTCGCGTACCTCGAGGGGGAGGCCGCGAAGATCCTCCCGGCGAACTACAAGCTCGACTACACGGGCGAGTCTCGCCAGCTGCGGACGGAGGGCAACAAGTTCCTGCCCGCGTTCCTCCTCGCGGTGGTGCTGATCTTCCTCGTGCTCGCCGCGCAGTTCAACAGCTTCCGGGACCCGTTCGTCATCCTGGCGGGCTCCGTGCCGCTCGGCATGTTCGGCGCGCTCGTCATGATGTTCCTCAAGATGCCGAACCCGACCCTCCGGTTCTTCACCGACGGGTGGACGACGACGCTCAACGTCTACTCGCAGGTCGGCCTCGTGACGCTCGTCGGGCTCGTCGCGAAGAACGGCATCCTCATCGTGGAGTTCGCGAACAAGCTGCAGGAGCAGGGGCTCTCGAAGCTGGAGGCCGTCCAGAGCGCCGCCGTCACGCGGCTGCGGCCCATCCTCATGACGAGCGTGGCGACGGTCTTCGGCCACTTCCCCCTCACGCTCGTGAGCGGGCCGGGCGCCGAGGCGCGCAACAGCATCGGCCTGGTGCTCGTCGCGGGGATGACCATCGGCACGGCGTTCACGCTCTTCTTCGTGCCCGCCATCTACCTCCTCATCGCCCGGGACCACCGCGCCGAGGGGCGGGCCACCGCCCCGAGCGTGCTCGAGCCGGAGCCGGTGCCCGCGACGACGGGGGGCGGTCCGCTCCGCGCCGCGTACCAGGGGGCGGAGGGCGGTCCGGAGAGACCGGAGCCCGGGTTCTAGACGGGGCCGCGCATCGGTGCCCGCCCCGCGCGCAAGACCGCGCGGTGCGGGCCACCGGTGCGCGGCGAATGATCCGTCCCGCCGCAGGAGAGCGGTCAGAGGCGAAAGGAAGCACACCATGGCCAGGACGGAGCGTTCGACCCGGAAGCCCTCCCCCCGCGAGAGCTGGGACCTCGCGGAGAACGCGACCCTGAGGCTGCCGCGCCGCCGCGTCGCGTCGGTCGTGCGCGCCGAGCGCGGGACGGTGCTCGTCACGCGCAACGGCGATCGCGAGGATCACGTGCTCGAGGCCGGCGACGAGCTGGTCCTGCCGCGCGGCGGGCTCGCGGTCGCGTGGGCGTTCACCGACGCGACCCTCTCCGTGCGCGACGGGCTCCGGATCCTCGCGCGCGGGGGCGCCGAGCCGGCCTCCGAGGCGGAGGCCCCGGGCGCGAGCGTGGACGCGCTCGGCGTCGAGGTGGCGCACGAGCTCAAGAACCCGCTCGCCGGCGTGAAGGCGCTCGTGCAGCTCGGGCTGCGCAACCCGGCCGAGGCCCCCGCGCACGAGCGCCTCGTGCTCATCGAGCGCGAGGTCGCGCGGATGCAGGAGATCCTGCGGCGCTACCTCTCGTCGACGCGGCTCCGCGAGGGCGGGAGGGCGCCGCGGCTCGCGCTCGCGCCGCTCGTCGCCGACGCGCTGCTCGCGCTCTCGGCGATCGCGGGCGAGGCGCGGGTCCGGCTGGTCGCGCGCGGGGACGCCACGGTCGAGGGCGATCCGCGCCGGCTCAGGGAGGCGCTCCTCAACCTCGTCGCGAACGCGATCGAGGCGACCCCGCCGGGCGGAGCGGTGACGGTCGAGGTGCGCGAGAGCGGCGACGGGGCGCAGCTCCTGGTGAGCGACACGGGCCGCGGGATGTCCTCCGAGACCCTGGCGCGCCTCGGCACGCCGTTCTTCACCACCCGCGAGGACGGCACCGGGCTCGGCGTGGTGCTGGCGCGCGCGGTCATCGCGGATCACGGCGGGTCGCTGCAGTACGAGAGCGTGCCGGGGAAGGGGACCACGGTCAGGGCCATCCTGCCCGGTCGGGTCGCCTCGGGCGCGAGCGCGGCGGAGCTCTCGCGGTCCGCGTGAGCGCGGGCAAGGCGGATCGCGCGTGCTAGGCTCGTCGGAGCTCTCCGAGGGTTCCGATGGCCCACCCGTCCCTGTCCCGCCTCCTCGCGAAGGACGCGTTCCCCAAGGTCTCGTCCAAGGACGCCTACGAGCGCCAGGTGGAGGAGCTGCAGCGCCGCATGCTCCTCGTCCAGCAGGGCATGTTCCACACCGGCCGGCGCGCCATCATCGCGGTCGAGGGCTTCGACGCGGCCGGGAAGGGCGGCGCGATCCGGCGGCTCACCGAGGCGGTCGATCCGCGCGGCGTCCGCGTCGTGCCCATCGGTCCGCCGGCTGCGGACGAGCAGGGCAGGCACTGGCTGTACCGCTTCTGGCGCGACCTGCCGCTCCCGGGGACGCTCACCGTGTTCGACCGCACCTGGTACGGCCGGGTGCTGGTCGAGCGCGTGGACGGGCTCGCGAAGAAGTCCGAGTGGAAGCGCGCCTACCGCGAGATCAACGAGTTCGAGCGCACGCTCGTCGACGACGGGATCGACGTGGTCAAGATCTTCCTCGGCATCAGCAAGGCCGAGCAGCTCCGCCGGTTCGAGGAGCGGCTGAAGGATCCCTACAAGCAGTGGAAGCTCGCGGACGCCGACGTGCGCGCCCGCAAGCGCTGGGATTCGTACGTGGACGCGGTGGACGACATGTTCGAGCGCACGGACACGGCCAGGGCGCGTTGGCACCTCGTCCCGGCGGACCGCAAGTGGTACGCGCGCGAGCGGGTGCTGCGCATCGTCACCGAGCGGCTCGCCCGGCACGCGGAGTGGATGGAGGCGCGCGTCCACGAGAAGGCCCAGGCGCGCCGCCTCGAGAAGGAGCTGAAGAAGCTCAAGGCCTGAGCGGATCGCTCGGCGTCTCGGCGCAGCGCCCACGGCTCGAAGGGGAGGGGCGAGCGCGAAGCCCGCGCCCACGGCGGGTCCGGCCCCGAGGCGCGACGTGCGCTCCCTGGCGCGAGGGCTGCAACGGTGATCCCCATGCGGAAACGGATCACCGAGCGCCGGCTCCTCCTCCTGATCGGCGCGGTTCAGTTCGTCAACGTCCTCGACTTCATGATGGTGATGCCGCTCGGCCCCGACTTCGCGCGGGCCCTCGGCATCCCGAACGCGCGGCTCGGCCTGGTCGGCGCGAGCTACACGGCCGCGGCCGCGCTCAGCGGGGTGCTGGGCGCCCTGATCCTCGATCGCTTCGACCGGCGCAAGGCGCTCGGCGTCGTGCTCGGCGGGCTCGTGGTGGGCACGGCGGCCGGCGCGTTCGCCACGAGCCTCTCGTCGATGCTGGGGGCGAGGATCCTCGCGGGCGCCTTCGGCGGGCCGGCGACGTCGCTGTCGCTGGCGATCATCTCGGACGTGGTGCCGGCCGAGCGTCGCGGACGCGCCATGGGGGCGGTCATGGGGGCCTTCGCGCTGGCCTCCGTGCTGGGCGTCCCGGCGGGCCTCGAGCTCGCGCGGCTGGGCGGATGGAGGATGCCGTTCTTCGCCGTGGCGGCGCTCGGGGCGGTGCTCGCCGCGACTGCGGTCACCCTCCTGCCACCTCTCCGGCGGCACCTCGGCCTGCGCCCGGAGCCCGGCTCGAGCACGGGCGCGCTCCTGCGCCGTCCCGCGGTCGCGCTCGCGCTCGGCGCGACGGCCGCGGTCATGACGGCGCAGTTCGCGCTCGTCCCGAACATCGCGGCCTACTGGCAGTACAACCTCGGCTACCCGCGGGAGCACCTGGGCCTGCTCTTCGTCGCGGGGGGCGCGGTGAGCTTCGCGGTGATGCGGCTCTCCGGCCGCCTCGCCGACCGCTTCGGCGCGGCGGTCACCGCGGCAGGAGGGACAGCCGTCTTCGTCGCGGTGGTGCTCGCCGCCTTCGTCTTCCCGTCCCGGGCGCCGCCGGCGCTCGCCCTGTTCGTGGCCTTCATGGCCGCGAGCAGCTTCCGGATGGTGCCGATGCAGGCCCTCGCGAGCCAGGTGCCCGCGCCCCAGGAGCGCGCCCGCTTCATGTCGGCGCAGTCGGTCGTCCAGCACCTGGGGTCGGCCACGGGCGCGCTCCTCGCGGCGGGCGTGCTCGAGCAGCTGCCCGGCGGCAGGCTCGCGGGGATGGATCGCGCGGCGTGGTTCGCCGTGGCGCTGGCCGCCGCGGCCCCAGCACTCCTGTGGCGCCTCGAGCGGCGGGTCCGTCCCCGCGAGCGAAGGACCCCGGTGCCCGCGACGCTCGCCCCTCACGCGCCCGCGGCTGCGCCCTCGTCCCAGGCTTCCCGGTGACGCCCCGCAGCGGCGGCTCCGCTCGCCCGCGGGAGACGGACCGTGAACCGCGTCCCGCGCTCGGGCGTGGACTCCACCTGGACCGCGCCGCCGTGCGCGGTCACGATCTGGCTCACGATGTAGAGCCCGAGGCCCAGCCCCCGCGTCTGGGAGGCGCGCCGGGGCGAGCCGCGGCAGAAGGGCTCGAACAGCACGGCCATGAGCTCCGGCGGGATGACCGGTCCCTGGTTCAGCACCTCGAGGACCACCTCCTCGTCGCCGCCGCCGACCGAGAGGCGCACCGAGCCGTGCCTCGCGCCATGCTCGAGCGCGTTCGCCACGAGGTTCGACACGACCTGCGCCATCCGCCCCGGATCCCAGGTGCCGCGCCCGTCTCCTTCCAGCGCGAGCTCGATCGCCCGCTCCGGCTGGGCGGCCCGGAGCTCGCCCACGACCGCGCGACACAGCGCGTGCAGGTCCGTCGGCTCGGGGGCGATCGGCAGCCCGTCCTTGAAGCGGCTGTGGGTGAAGTCGAGCAACGTCCCGATGAGCTCGAGCATCCGCGCGCCCGCGCGATCGATCTCGCCGATGCTCTCGCGCACGTTCTCGGCGAGGTCCTCGCGGCGGAGGAGGAGCGAGGCGAGCGCCCGCACCGCGCCGAGCGGGCTCCGCAGGTCGTGGCCGAGGATGCCGATCATCTGCTCGCGGAAGACGAGCGCCCGCGCCAATTGCTCCTGCGCGCGCTGCTGCTCGGTGATGTCCTTCGCCGCGCCGGTGATGCCGACGATCGCGCCGGAGCCGTCGCGCAGCGGCTCCTCCGACACCAGCATGTGATGGACCTGCCCTCGACGGTCCGAGACCTGCAGCTCCTCCTGGATCCGCGCTCCGGTCCTGAGCACGAGGTGGTCGAGGGCGTCCATCCGCGCCGCCTCGTCCGGCGCGATCAGCTCGGCGTTGGTGCGCCCCAGCATCTCCGCGGCGGGGTAGCCGAAGGGCGGGTTGTACAGCCAGCGGTAGCGCAGCCCGAGGTCCCGCTCGAAGAGGGTGATGTCGGAGTGGGCGAGCGCGACGCGGATCCGCTCCTCGGTCTGCCTGAGCCGCTGGTGCACCCGCGCGTTCTCGACGACCTGCGCGGCGCGCCGCACCAGCTCCTCGGCGAGCGCGACGTCCTCCTGTCCGTACCGCCGCCCCGACTCGGAGGTCGTGAGGAAGGTCATGGTCGCGAGCGAGCTCGAGAGCGTGACCGGCACCACGAGCACCGAGCGAACCCCGAGCTGCAGGGCGAGCGCGAGGTACTCGCCCTCGGTCTCCGCGCGGAGCGTGTCGTCGCCGTAGTCCGGGACGAGCACGGGGCGTCCCGACTGCAGCGCCCGCGAGGCCGGGAGCCTCCGCCGGGCGGAGTGATCGAGCGGGAAGCCGCGCAGCGCGGCGGCGAGCGGCGCGCGGCTGGGATCGCGGTGAGCGACCTCCATCCGGCGGACCTCGCCGTCCTCGACGAAGTCGACGATGCACCAGTCGGCGAGCTCCGGGATCGACAGCCGCGCGACCGCGGAGAGCACCTCCTCGTAGTCGAGGGTCGCGGCGAGCGCGCCCACCTTCGAGAGGAGGGACAGCCGTGCGACGAACTTGCAGCTCTGGTCGCCAACCTCCAACGCTCTGCTCCCCGATCGGTGGTGCGCCGGCACCACGGCGCGGCGCTGAGATAGCGGCGCGCGCGCCTCGTCTCCAGTCGACTCGAGAAGAAGGCCCGGGCGGGCGCGCCCGCGAGCCCCAGAAGTCTCGCGGGGCGCCGGCTCCTCAGGGGATCGGCAGGGCGAAACTGGATTTCGTCGTGGAGAGGATCACGTCGCTCGCGTAGCTCTTGATGTTGTGCTCGGCGGCGACGACCGTGCGGGCGAAGCGCTGGTAGTCCTCGATCGAGGTGGCGCAGACGAGCAGGACGAAGTCCACGTCACCCGTGACCGTCCAGCACTGCAGCACCTCCGGCAAGTCCCGGACCTTCTTCTCGAAAGCGGCGAGCAGGTCCTCGCGGGGACGCTCGAGCGCGATGCGCATCAGGACGAAGACGCTGTACCCGAGCGCGGCGGGATCGACCAGGGAGACGTCCCATTTGATGACGCCCTGCTCGCGGAGCCGCCGGCAGCGCGCGAGGCAGGCGGGCGGCGACAGTCCGATCTTCCCCGCCAGCTCCTGATTGGAAATTCGGTTGTTCACCTGGAGAAACTTCAGGATCTTCAGGTCGATCTCGTCGAGATTCCAGGGGGTTCGGGCCATCGCTTTCCATTCTAGCCGGGCCGAGGCGTCTATGCCTAACCAGCTTCCGTGGACGCGTTGTCGCAGGCTCATTCCGGAAGGTTTCGACCCCTCACAACCGAATGGCATTCCCTTCATGACCGGTCGCATCATCGCCTCGGCTCTTGCGGAGGAGACGAGCGATGAAGGCTGCACGGGCGACGGCGATGGCGCGACTGAACCCGCGGCTCTGGGACTGGACGTGGGGGCGAGCGTGGGAGCAGCAGGACTCCGCGCGCAGCACCCGCGCGCCGCTCGAGCTGAGGCTCGAGCTCACCGACGCGAGGAGCGTGCGCGTCGGATCGGCCCCCGTGGCGATCACCTGCCTCGAGGGTGAGCTGCTCGTCACCTGCGAGGGCGATCTCGAGGACCACGTCGTCGTTCGCGGCGAGACGTACGTCACGCGCCGGCGCGGGCACCATGTCGTCTCGGCGCTTCGCCCGAGCCGCGCGCGCGTCGCCCGGCGGTAGCGCCCGCCGGCCCCTGCACGGCCGGCCGGGAGTACGCCGGTCCACGAACGCCTCGTCTCTCTCGGGACGGGTCCGGAATCTCCGTCGCGAGGCGCGGCTCGAAGCAGGCATGAAGAGCGGGATGACGACGTCGAGCACCGATCACGCTGCTCCGCGCGCGGAGCAGCTCGGCGAGGCGGAGCGGCTCCTCGTCGTGGACGTGCCCGACCGCTGGAGCGCGCGTTGACCCGCCCTCCGAGCGACTTCGACGCCCGGGCGAGGACCTGGGACGAGGACGCCTCCAAGGTGGAGCGGGCGCAGCGCGTCGCCGCGGCGATCGCGTCCGTCGTCCCGTCGCTCTCGGGCAAGGCGGTGCTCGAGTACGGCGCGGGGACGGGGCTCCTCGGCCTCGCGCTCCAGCCGCTCGTCCGCGAGGTGACGCTCGCCGACAGCTCCCGCGAGATGCTGGCGGTCGCAGGCGAGAAGATCGCCTCGGGCGGCGTCCGCAACGCGAGGACGCTGTACCTCGACCTCGCGGCGGGCCCGCCGCCCGACCTGCGCTTCGACCTCGTCTGCTCGCTCATGACCCTCCACCACATCCCCGACACGGACGGGGTGCTGGGCGCCTTTCACCGCTTGCTGGAGCGGGACGGGGTCCTCTGCATCGCCGACCTCGACGCGGAGGACGGCTCGTTTCACGGCCCGGGCTTCTCGGGTCACAAGGGGTTCGAGCGCGCGGACCTCGGGGCGCGGATGGAGCGCAGCGGCTTCCGGAACGTGCGGTTCTCGACCGTGCACGAGGTGGTCAGGGAGACCGCCGACGGCGCGCGCGCCTTCCCGGTCTTCCTCGCGATCGCAGAGCGGGCGTGACCCACCGCGGCGGTACGCTCCGCCGCCGCTCGCTATGATGAGCCGGTGCGCGTCCTCGTGGTCGAAGACGATTCGATGCTGGGCGAGGGAGTGCGGCGCGGGCTCCGGCAGCTCGGGCACGCCGTGGACTGGGTCCGGGACGGGGGCGAGGCGGACCTCGCGCTGGCAGGGGAGCCGTACGACGTCGTCCTCCTCGACCTGGGCCTGCCGGGCAAGGGAGGCCTGGAGGTGCTCCGCGAGCTGCGCCGCCGCGGCCGCAGCGTGCCGGTGCTCATCATCACCGCCCAGGACGCGATCTCGCAGCGCGTCGCGGGGCTCGACGCGGGGGCGGACGACTACCTCGTGAAGCCCTTCGACCTCGACGAGCTGGCCGCCCGCATCCGGGCGGTCCAGCGCCGCGCCAGCGGACGCGCGGATCCCCTCGTCGAGCACGGACCCCTCACGCTCGACCCGGCCACCCACGAGGTCTTCCTCTCCGGCACCCCGGTCACCCTGTCCGCCCGGGAGTTCGCCCTGCTCCACGCGCTGCTCGAGCACCCCGGCCGGCCCATCTCCCGGGCGCGGCTCGAGGAGCGGCTCTACGGGTGGTCGGAGCAGGTCGCGAGCAACGCAGTCGAGGTCCACGTGCACGCGCTCCGCCGCAAGCTGGGCGCCGAGTGGATCAAGACGCTCCGCGGGGTGGGCTACATGGTCCCGAGGCGCATGTGAGATCGCTCCGCCGGAGATTGCTCGTGGCGCTCCTCGCGTCGGCCGCGGCGGTCACGCTCGCCGCCGCCCTGGTGGTCTACCGGATGGCGCGCGAGGAGATCGACGCCGTCTCCGACTACCACCTCCGCCAGATCGCGCTCACGCTGCGTGACCGCGCGCCGCGGGGCGGCGCGGTGGTGGGTGGCGAGGACGCCGAGCTCGACTTCGTCATCCAGATCTGGGACCGCGAGGGGAGGCGGCTGTACCGCTCCAGGCTCGTCGCAGGCCTGCCCGAGAGCGCCGAGCTGGGGTTCGCGACGGTGCGCGCCCGGAGCGGCGACTGGCGCGTCTACTCCGTCGAGCTCGGGGACCTCGTCATCCAGGTCGCCCAGCCCGTGCGCGTGCGGCAGGCGCTCGCGGTCGCCGCGGCGACGCGGACCCTCGCCCCGGTCCTCCTCATGCTGCCCCTGCTCGCCCTGCTGATCTGGAACATCGTCGCCCGGGCGCTGGCGCCGCTGAACCGGCTGGCGGGGGAGGTCGCCTCGCGGACTCCCGCGGCGCTCGAGCCCATCGGCGAGGCCGGCGCTCCGGAGGAGGCCATCCCGCTCGTGCGCGCGCTCAACGATCTCCTCGCGCGCCTGGGCGCGGCGCTGTCCGCCCAGCGCGCCTTCGTCGCCGACGCCGCGCACGAGCTGCGCACGCCGCTCGCCGCCCTGGACCTGCAGGTGCAGCTCGTGGAGCGCGCCCCCGACACGGCGGGGCACGCCGCGGCGCTCGCCGATCTGCGCGCGGGGCTCGGCCGGATGACCCACGTCGTGCAGCAGCTCCTGACGCTGGCGCGCGCGGGGCCCGACGCCGGCGCGGCCCTGGCGGGAGAGCCGGTGAGCCTGTCCGAGCTCGTGGCGCAGGCCGTCGCGGACCACGCGCTCCTCGCGGAGGCGAGGCGGATCGACCTCGGCGCGGGGCAGGCCGCCGAGGACGCCGTCGTGGCGGGAGATCCGGCGACGCTGCGGACGCTGCTCGCGAACCTCGTGGACAACGCGATCCGGCACTCGCCCCCCGGCGCGCGCGTGGACGTCGACGCCGGGATCGAGGCCGATCGTCCCTACCTCGAGGTGTCGGACCACGGGACCGGCATCCCCGAGGCGGAGCGCGAGCGGGTCTTCGACCGGTTCTACCGCCGCGCCGGCTCCGACACGGGCAGCGGCCTCGGGCTCGCGATCGTGAAGGCCATCGCGGAGCGACACGCAGCGCGCGTCGTGCTTCGCGACACGCCCGGAGGTGGACTCACCGCCCGCGTCGACTTCCCGGCCCGCTTCGCGGCGCAGGCGCCATCCGACGCCGGGGCCACGCCGCCGGCGCGGGTACCCGGCGAGGACGGCCGGCCTTAAGCACCCCTTAAGCCTCGCCCCTTACCGTTCGTTCCGAGCCCTCGACAGAAGGGCACGAATGGAAGGAGCAGACATGCCACGCAGATTCATCCAGGGCTCCGCCGTGACCGCCGCGCTCGTCGCGGCGCTCGCCGGCGGCTACCTCTACCGGGGCCGCGCGATGGCCTCGGCCCCCACGGCCGGCGTGGAGCAGCCCGCACCGGCAGTCCCCGTCGCCGCGCCCACCGCAGCCGCGGCGCTGCCGGACTTCAGCGGCATCGTGCAGCGGTACGGGCCGGCGGTCGTGAACGTCAGCACGACCGGCATGGTGAAGACGGCCCAGGCCGGCTCGCCGTTCGGGCAGCTGGATCCGAACGATCCCCTCTACCCGTTCTTCAGGCGCTTCCGGGTGCCGGAAGGCAACGACCACCAGCTCACGCGCGGCCTCGGCTCCGGGTTCATCGTCAGGGACGACGGCGTCATCCTCACCAACGCCCACGTCGTCGCCGGGGCCAGCGAGGTGAAGGTGAAGCTCACCGACAAGCGCGAGTTTCCGGCCAAGGTCATCGGCGTCGACAAGAGCACGGACGTCGCGGTGCTGAAGATCGAGGCGAAGGATCTGCCCGTCGTGAAGACCGGCGATCCCGCGCCGACCCGGGTCGGCCAGTGGGTCCTCGCCATCGGCTCGCCCTTCGGGTTCGAGAACAGCGCGACCGCCGGCATCGTGTCGGGGCGGTCCCGTTCGCTCCCGGGCGAGGGGTACGTGCAGTTCCTCCAGACCGACGTGGCGGTGAATCCCGGCAACTCCGGCGGTCCGCTGTTCGACACCGCGGGCGAGGTCATCGGGATCAACTCCCAGATCTACTCACAGTCGGGCGGCTACATGGGCCTGTCCTTCGCGATCCCGATCGACGTCGCGATGAAGGTCGAGCAGCAGCTCCTCGCCCACGGCAAGGTCGTCCGCGGCCGGCTCGGCGTGACGGTCCAGGACGTGAACCAGTCGCTGGGCGAGTCCTTCGGGCTGCCGAAGACCGGCGGTGCCCTGGTGAGCGCCGTGGAGAAGGGGAGCCCGGCGGCGAAGGCGGGCCTCCTGCCCGGCGACGTCATCCTCGCGCTCGACGGGAAGGAGGTCTCCAGCTCGTCCGACCTGCCTCCGCGCGTCGCCGATCTCCGCCCCGGGACGAGCGCGAAGCTGGAGGTCTGGCGTGACCGCCGCAAGCGCGAGCTCGAGATCCAGGTGGGCGAGGCGAAGGACGCCACCGCGGCCGCCGCGCCCGAGCGCGACGACCACGGGCGGCTCGGGCTCACGGTCCGCCCGCTGACGCCCGAGGAGCAGCAGCAGGTCGGGGTGGCGGGCGGGGCGCTCGTGGAGGACGTCCAGGGCCCCGCCGCCAGCGCCGGCATCCAGCCCGGCGACGTGGTGCTGGCGCTGAACGGCACCCCGGTGACGAGCGTGGAGCAGCTCCGGGGGCTCGCCGCGAAGGCCGACAAGCACGTGGCGCTGCTCGTCGAGCGGGGGGAGGCGCGCATCTTCGTCCCGATCGACCTGGGTTGAGCCGGTACGCGTCCCGCGCACCGCACGCCGAAGCGGCGCGAGAGGTGCGCGGGACGCGCGAGTGCCGATGACGCGAAGGCCGCGAGCAGGAGGCAGTCCCCGCATGAACGCACTCCGAGAGCACTCGACGGGATCGGGATCCTCGCAGCTCGTGATCGTGCTCCACCCTGGCGGGCGGACGCGCCCGATCCTGAGCTGGCTCAGGCAGCTCGTGCCGGCCGCGCTGCTCGTCGTCGCGGCGGCCAACCTGCCCCCGCCCGCGTCGCCCGACGTCATCGTCCTCGACGAGGACGAGATCGCCTCCGGGCCCCTCTCCCTGGCGGACGCGCTGATGCGCCATCAGCGCCACGCCCACGCAACCGATCCCCGCGGAGGAGCGGGGAGCGGGGCGGGCGAGAGGGCGTGACGGGCGTGACGGGCTACGCCGCCGGCGGCGCCGACTTCCACCGCTGGTGCATCCACACCCACTCGGCGGGATGCCGGCGGATCGCCTGCTCCTGCAGCGCGACGCACGCGGCCGTGAGCCGGATCACCTCCGCCTCGCGGTCCAGCGGCTCGCGGTCGTACGGGACCTCGGTCACCTCGAGGCGGTGACCGTCGCCGGGGCGCGGTCCCCGCCGGTGGCAGGTCACGACCAGGACGGCAGCGCCGAAGCGCAGCGCGAAGTCGGCGGCGGCGCGCGGGGTCGCGGCGGGGCGCCCGAAGAAGGGCACGTGGACGCTCTGCACGCCGCGGATGTCCTGATCGATGAGGATGCCGAGCGTGCCGGACTGCTTGAGCAGCCTCAGCATGGCGCGCCCCGTCGCCGGGTCGTCCCGCCAGAACGTCTCCACGTGGTTCTCGGCCCGGGCGCGCGCGACCGTCGCGTCGATGCTCGCGTGCCAGCTCCGCTTGGCGATGACCGCGTTCGGCTGCACGTAGCGGGACAGCCGGCAGGTGAGCTCCCAGTTCCCGATGTGCCCGAGCACGAGGATCACCCCCGTGCCCCGCGCCTGCGCACGCTTCAGGGCCGACACCGCCTCGGCGGTGGCCTCGACGTACTCGTCCATGCGCGGCGCCCAGCTCCGCAGCGTGATCACCTCGCCGCCGAGCCAGCCCAGGTGCACGAGGCTGGCGCGCGCGATCGCGTCGCGCTCGGCGACGTCCAGCGCCGGGAAGGCCGCGGCGAGGCTCGCCCGCATCTCGCGGCGCATCCGCGAGGAGAGGTGCCAGGCGAGCCGGCCGAGCGCGCCGCCGAGCGCGAGGCCGAAGCCGAGCGGCAGCACCGCCAGGGTCCGGACGAACGCGAGGATCACCGTCGCGGGGGGGGGGGGGGGGGGGGGGGGGGGGGCGCGCGCGGGCCCCCCCCCCCCCCGCCGGCGCCGCGGGCGGCGGCGGCG
>NZ_JALCYX010000013.1:0-63050 GCF_022690695.1 Anaeromyxobacter sp. SG17 | reverse complement strand
CGACGCGCGGGGCCCGCCCCCCCGGGGCCGGGCCCCCGCGGTGGACCCCCGGCGCGCGCGCGCCCCGCCGC
Source organism: Anaeromyxobacter sp. SG17 (assembly GCF_022690695.1). Classification (NCBI taxonomy): domain Bacteria; kingdom Pseudomonadati; phylum Myxococcota; class Myxococcia; order Myxococcales; family Anaeromyxobacteraceae; genus Anaeromyxobacter; species Anaeromyxobacter sp. SG17. The sequence goes on along the minus strand of NZ_JALCYX010000013.1, from coordinate 62,979 downwards.
GCGCGCTTCCAGCCCGTGACCGCCACGCGGCCTAGCCCTTCGCCTCGTCGGCGGAGGCGGTCGCGAGCTCGTTCGCGGGGCCTACCGTGCGTGAAGCAGGTGCGAGGGCCACGCCGCTGCTGGGCAGCCTCGAGATCCGCTCGCGCGCGAGCCGCCAGGCGTGCTGGACGATCCAGGAGAGCGACCGGTCCTGCCGGATCGCCTCCTCCTGCATCTGCTGGAGCATCTCCTCGGGAAAGTACAGCGACTGCTTCCGCGCGTCGGACATCGCCCCTTGTACGCCGCGAGAGCGGGCAGGGGAAGGGTCGCGGAACGATCGCGCGCTCACGCCCGCGCGCGGAGGTAGGGCAGCCCGTCCATGTACTGGACCTCGAAGTAGCCGCGGCGGGCTCCCCACTGCGCCCACGGCAGCGCCTCGCCGCGGACCCACACCACCGCGCCGCCGGGGACGCTCAGGTGGCGCCGCTGAGTGCGGCACCACGCCGATCGCGACCAGGGCCCGCCCGTCCGGAGGGCATCGACGAGCTGTCTCTGCATCGCCGCGAGAAACGCCGTCACCGTCATGGTCTCGACTCCCTTCGTCGCGGGTCCGTTCGGCCGCTCACGTCACGAGCTCCGGCTGCTGGGGGCGCGGGCGCGGCCGCTTCGCCGTGCTCACGTGCATGAACGCCTCGACGTCGACGTGGTCGCGCGCGCCGAGCGGCCGGAGCTTCTCGAGGAGCTGGTCGGCCGAGCCGAGGAGGGCGGAGTAGGTGGACCAGTTGGGCTCGGCGTCGTAGGCGAGCTCGAGCCCGAGCCGCTGCGCCACGTCGCAGGCGAAGCGGGGGCGGAGCAGCATGTGGAGCTCCGGCCTCGCGACGAACGGCAGGAGCGTCACGATCGGCCAGAGGGACTCCCGCGCCGCGCTCGGGAAGAGCGTCGCGACCGCGGCGGCGAGCGCCTCGAACCGGGGCTGCTCGGGCGTGGCCGTCGCCAGGAGCTCGAACAGCGCCGCGAAGAACGCCTTCGCCGCGGCCGGATCCTTCAGGCCGTCCTCGAGCGAGGTCCGCTCCGCGTCCCGGTGCAGCGTGCGCACGTGCCGCTCGATCCGGAGCGTCCGCTCGACGAGGCCGCCGACGTCGCCCGCCTCGAGGAGCCGCTCACCCTCGCCGTTCCCGAGCGTCTCGACGAACATCTCGTGGGCACGGCGCCACTTGCTCGCACGCTGCTCGCCCCGCTCCTTGCCTTCCCCGACGTACTTCGGGTCCGTGAACCCCTGCGGGAAGGACTCGACGAAGCGCGCCACGGCGTCGGCGTGCGAGAGCCACGCGCCGGCGCGGCCGTAGCGGCCGGTCTTCGCGTCGAGCGCGAAGCCGGTCAGCGCGGAGAGCCAGGCGTTCGGGCTCGTGGCGGGGGAGAGGAGCGGCAGTGCCATCGGCAGCCGCAGCTTCGTCGCGAAGCGCGCGTCGCTCGTGGCGAAGAAGACGTGCACGGCCTTCTGGTCGAGCGCGACGATCTTGCCGATCCCCAGCGAGGTGTGCTGCACCAGCATTCCGTTCTCGAGGCTGCTCATGTTCGGCTCTTTCCGGTCGGTCCACGCGCTCGCGCACGCCTCTCGACACGCGCACGAGGGGCGCGCAGGGGGGCACGTCGGGGGACGAAAGGGTGGCGCGGGTGAGATCCCGCCGTGTCGCTCACGGCGGCGTGGAGGGCCGGCCGCGTTCGCCGGGTGGATGTCGTATATCACCGCGCGCCCCCGGGCGCTCGTCACGCTGCCGCGGCATTCTGGGCCCCGGGCTCGACTTCTTCGCGCGATTCGACTACCAACGTCCCTTCTCTCCCGCTCCGGGAGGGAAGAAGGTTCGCGCGGCACTCACTGCCGCGCGTTCACAGAGAGAAAAGAGCACCTACAGCAAATGGCAGCCGGTACCGTGAAGTGGTTCAATGACGCGAAGGGCTTCGGCTTCATCACCCAGGCGGACGGGGGCGAGGATGTCTTCTGCCACCACACCGCGATCCAGACGGATGGGTTCCGCTCCCTCGCCGAGGGCCAGAAGGTGGAGTTCGAAGTGACGAAGGGCCCCAAGGGCCTGCAGGCGGCGAACGTCCGCCCGGTCGCCTAGTCGCGTCATCGCGACCCTTCAGGCAATGAGAGCCCGGCCTTTCGAGGCCGGGCTTTTCTCGTTCCGGAGGCGGGCGCCGCGGTGACATCTTCGTGATTCGGGGTGCCTAGATCCCGGGCATGAGCTCCACGCCTCCCCGGGTCCGGTTCCCACGCGACGACGGCTTTCACGCCGAGGTGAAGCGCCGCGCCGGCGCGTACCTCGAGGGCACCGGCCGGGCACGCTGGGGCGGCGGCGCGATGCACGCGAAGACGGGCGCAATCCTGGGCTGGTTCGCGGCCTCCTACGCGCTGCTCCTCCTCCTCGGCGGCACCTCTCCCGTGCTGGCGGTGGCGCTGACTTTGTCTCTGGCGCTCGCGACGGCGGGGATCGGCTTCTCGGTCATGCACGACGCCAACCACGGCGCCTACGCGCGCTCCGCGCGCGTGAACCGTGCGTGGGGCCTGGCGCTCGATTTCGTCGGGGCGAGCTCGTACCTCTGGCGCTTCAAGCACAACGTGCACCACCACACCTACGCGAACGTGGACGGGATGGACGCGGACATCGACGCCGAGCCGTTCCTCCGGCTCGCGCCGTCGCAGCGGCTCCGCCCGTTCCACCGCTACCAGCACGTCTATGGCTGGCTGCTCTACGGCGTGCTGGCCGTGAAGTGGTGGTTCGTGGACGACGTGCGTGACCTCGCGCGTGGCCGCATCGGGCAGCTCCCGTTCCCGCGCCCGCGGGGCGGCGAGCTCGCCGCGTTCCTCGCCGGCAAGGCGGTGTTCCTCGCCTGGGCGGTGGTCGTCCCGGTGCTCGTGTTCCGCAGCGGCTGGGTCGCGCCCCTCTTCCTGCTCGGCGCGCTCACGCTGGGCGTGGTGCTGGCGACGGTGTTCCAGCTCGCGCACGCGGTGCCGGAGGCGGAGTTCCACGCCGCCCGGGCCGGAGATCAGCGGATGCCGACCGGCTGGGCGGAGCACCAGGTGCGCGCCACGGTGGACTTCGCGCCCTCGAACCGGCTCCTGGGCTGGTACGTCGGCGGGCTCAACTTCCAGATCGAGCATCACCTCCTCCCGGACGTGTGCCACGTGCACTACCCGGCGCTCGCCGCGAGCGTGGAGGCGGCGTGCCGCGCGCACGGCGTGCCGCACCACACGCACCCGACGCTCCGCGCCGCGATCGCGGCTCACTACCGGTACCTGCGCGCGCTCGGCCGGCGCGGCGCCGAGGCGGCCTCGGGTCCGCGCGTGGCCGTCCTCGCCGCGCCCTCCTCGTCGTGAGGCGAGGAGAGGGCGACCGGAGTCCCTAAGCAGATGCGGAGGGGCGCTGCGCGTCGCTCGCCGCGAGCTCGGCGAGCGACCGGTCGAGGCGCGGCAGGACCACGTCGTGGGTGTACGGGATGAGGCTCTCGCCGATCACCGCGAGCGCCAGCGCCCGCGGGAGGGCGCCGGCGCCCCGGCGCAGCGCGTGTCCGACGAGGCGCCAGAAGTGGAGGCGCCGCGGGCTCACGACGCCGATGCCCCACGCGATCCGTGCGACCGCAGCGAGCGAGCCCTCGGCGGCGCCGGCGTCCGAGGCGGCGCGGGGGCGGAGCGGCAGCTGGTCGATGGCGAGGGTGCACCGCGCGTAGTAGCGCTCGGGCGCGTAGAGCGCCGCCACGAGGCGGCGGTATCCCGCGAGCAGGACCCGCTCGTCCTGGGCAGGCACGAAGTTCGGCCGCTCGAAGGCGTCGCCGCTCCCGTCGCCGCGCAGCCGGCCCTCCTGCTCGAGGCGCCGCCAGAGGCGCGTGCCCGGCATCGCGACGAGCAGCCCGACCATCGCCCGGGGGACCGGGAGCCCGGAGATGAGCTCGAGCTGTCGATCGAAGATGTCCGGCCCCTCGCTGTCGAAGCCCACGATGAAGCCGGAGAACACCTCGAGCCCTGCGCGCGTGAGCGTCTCGACGGCGCGGCCCGGGGGCATGCGGAGGTTCTGGCTCTTGCCGGTCTCCGCGAGCGCCGCGGCGGAGGGCGTCTCGATCCCGAGGAACACCTCCTGGAAGCCCGCCGCGACCATCTCGGCCACGAGCTCCGGCGCGCTCGCGAGGTCGAGGCTCGCCTCCGTGCAGAGCTGGAACGGGAACCCGTGCCGCTCCTGCCAGGCGCGGAGCACCGGGAGCAGGCGGGCCACCTCGCGCCGGTTGCCGACGAAGTTGTCGTCCACGAAGAAGAGCGCCCCGCGCGCCCCGCGCGCGTGCAGCGCGTCGAGCTCCGCCACGACCTGCTCCGGCGACTTCACCCGCGGCACGCGCCCGAACAGCTCGATGATGTCGCAGAACTCGCAGCGAAACGGACACCCGCGCGAGTACTGCAGGGCGTGATTGGCGTAGCGTGGGAGGTCGAGGAGGTCGAAGCGGGGCACGCGCGCGAGCGCGAGGTCGGGCCGGTCGTCGCCCTCGGGCGAGAGGAGTCGGGGCGCCTTTGTCTCCCGTCCTTCGAGGACGCGCACGAGGAGCTCCAGGCGCCCCTCGGCCTCGCCGCGAAAGACGTGATCGGCCTCCGGGAAGCGCTCGGGCACGAGGCTCGGTCCCGCGCCGCCGGCGACCGTGCGCCGGCCGAGGGCGCGAGCCCGGAGGAGCACCGCGCGCATCGACTCCGCCTGCACGAGCATCCCGGAGACGAGGACGGCGTCCGCCCAGCGCAGGTCGGCGTCGTCGAGCGGGGCGACCTCGAGGTCGCGCAGGCGGAGCTCCCAGTGCTGCGGCAGGTGCGCCGCGAGCGTGGCGAGCCCGAGCGGCGGCATCGTCGCCGCCTTGCGGATGAAGGGGAGGCTTCGCTCGAAGCTCCAGTAGCTGCGCGGCGAGCGGGCCTGCACGAGGAGTGCGCGCATGCCGCGATCCTGCGCCGCCCCCGGTCACGGCGTCGTCATCGCGCGTGGGGCGCGGCAGGGTGCCTCGATGGGGTCGCGCGCGGTGCTCGGCTGTCAGCCGCGCGCCGGAGCCCGAAAGCAGCAGCCTCGGCTCACTCGCGGCCCGGGCTTCCGGACGGACCCGTCCCGAAAGAGTCGCCGATGGCGGAGAGCACCGCGTTCACCACGCGGTCACAGCGCGGGGCGAGGAACGTGAACGCCTGCGGGGCCGACTGACCGACCTCCTCGGCGAGCATCTCGCGCAGGGCGAGCCGGGCGCGATGCAGCCGCACCTTCACGTTCTCCTCCGACAGGTCGAGCGCCTCGGCGGTCTCCGCGGTGGAGAGCTGCTCGACCTCCCGCAGCATGAACACGACGCGGTGATCGTCTCCCAGCCGGGCGACGGCTCGCTCCAGCAGCTCGGCGCTCTCCCTCCGCGTGGCTCCGTCCTCCGGCCCCTCGTCGCGCGCGCCCCGGGTCATCTCGTCCACCTCCGCCGAGAGCTCGACGGCAGCGATGCGCTGCCGTCTCGCGAGGCCGTACGCGACGTTCAGCGCGATCCGGGTGAGCCACGTGCCGAACGACGAGGCGCCCTCGAACGCGGCGAGCGCACGGAACGCCTGCAGGTAGGTGAGCTGCATCGCGTCCTCGACCTCGGCCGAGTCGCGGCGCAGCACCGCGCGGATCGTGCGGTACACGCGCTGGTTGTGACGGCGCATCAGGAGCTCGAACGACGCGGTGTCACCGGCGAGGACACGGTGGACCACGTCCGCATCCGAGGCGCCGCTCGCCTCGAAGGCCTTCGGTCGTGCGTCAGCGCTGAGAGCCATGGACCTGCCTCCTTGCTCTCCATACGATGCGCCGGCGGCGCGCGGGTTACACGGGTAGCCGCCCGGGTTGGAAGCACGCCCCGTCAGAGCACCCCCCGGTTGTCACCGGGCCGCGACTGGACCGCCGCCGCGCGGCGGCGTCCGGCGCGGCGCACGGTCCATCGCCTCCTGGAGCTCCTCGACCGTCGCCGGCTTGGTCAGGTGCGCGTCGAACCCCGCCTCCGCGGCGCGCCGCTGATCCTCCGGACGGGCGTATCCCGTGAGCGCGATGAGGAACGTGTCCCGCAGGCCGGGTTCGCTCCGCATCGCCTTCGCCACCGCGTAGCCGTCCATGCGCGGGAGCCCGACGTCGCAGACCACCACCTCTGGCATGAGCTCCCGGGCTCGCTCGATCCCCTTCGGACCGTCGTGCGCCAGGAAGACCTCGTGGCCCTCCATCTCGAGCGCGAGCTGCAGGCTCTCGGCGGCGTCGAGGTTGTCCTCGATGACGAGCACACGGCGGGGGCGCGGAGGTGACGCCGGCGCGACCTCGATCCCCGCGGGCGCCACCGAGAGCGGCAACCGCACGATGAACTCGGTGCCTGCGCCCTTGCCGCCGCTCCTCGCCTCGACCGTGCCGCCGTGCGTCTCGACGAGGCCCTTCACGAGCGCGAGACCGAGCCCGAGCCCGCCGAGGCTGCGATTGAGGGTCGCGTCGGCCTGCGCGAACGGGTGGAAGAGGCGCGGGACCATCGCAGGCTCGATGCCGATGCCGTTGTCCCGCACGCGCAGCACCGCGAACCCCTCGACCGCGTCGAGTGACAGGCGGACCGAGTCGCCTCCGGAGGTGAACTTGGCCGAGTTCTGGAGCAGGTTCCCGATCACCTGCGCGAGGCGCGTCGCGTCGCCTTCGACCCACAGGGGCTCGTCCGGGAGCGCGACCTCCAGCGCGACCTCGCGCGTCGTGAAGAGGCTCCGGTGGTCGTCGGCGGTGCGCTGCGAGAGGGACCGGAGGTCCACGGGCCGACGCTCGACCTGGAGCTTCCCGTTCGCGATGCGCGTCACGTCGAGCAGGTCGTCGACGAGGCGAGCGAGGTGCCCCACCTGGCGGGCGATGATCTGGTGCGCTCGCGCCGCCGCGTCCGCGTCCGCGGGCGCGCGCTCGAGGACGTGGAGGCTGCTCCGGATGGGCGCGAGCGGGTTTCGCAGCTCGTGGGACAGGACGGCGAGGAACTCGTCCTTCCGCCGGTCCGCGTCCCGCAGGGCCGCCTCGGCGCGCTCCCGCTCCCCCACGGCCTGCCGCAGGGCCGCCTCCGCCTCCTTCAGCCTCGTGACGTCGATGAAGGAGACCACGACGCCCGCGACGACGTTGGACGGCGTGCGGTACGGGTTCATGCGCATGAGGAACCAGCGCCCTCCCTGCGCGAGGCCCACCGTGCGCTCGACGGGCTGGAGCGTCGCGAGGACTCGCTTCACCTCCTGGGGCACGTCCTGCGCGTCGAACAGCGCGGCGAAGTCCGAGAGCGGCCTCCCCACGTCGCCGTCGGCGAGCCGGAAGATCGCCGTCGCCGCCGGCGTGAAGCGCGCGATCCGGGACTCGCGATCGAGGAAGATGGTCGCGATCTGCGTGCTCTGGAACAGGTTCTGGAGGTCGCCGTAGAGCAGCTCGAGCTCGTCCACCTTCTTGCTGAGCTCGGTGTTGAGCGTGTTGAGCTCCTCGTTCACCGACTGCAGCTCCTCCTGCGAGGTCTGCAGCTCCTCGTTGGACGAGTGCATCTCCTCGTTCATGGACTGTAGCTGCTCGTTGGACGTGCGGAGCGCCTCGTTCGCGTTCTCGAGCTCCTCGATGGTGACCTGGAGCCGCTCCTGGGTGCTCTCGAGATCGCGCTGCAGCAGCCGGTGGCGCTCCAGGGTCGGGGCGTCGAGCGGCGTGCCGTGCGCGATGGGAGAGGCCTGCAGCTCCTCGAAGACGACGAGGAACAGCGCGTCCGGATCCTGCTCCGTGGGCGGGAGCGGCCGGACGACGAGGTTCAGGCGACGCTGGACGCCCTCCGCCTCGACCACCACGTCCTTGTACGTGACCGGCTTCCCCTGGCGCGCCGCGTTGTGGAGGGCGGCGGAGAGCTCGACGCGGAGCTCGCGCCGGGCGAGGTGCATCAGGTTGGTGGCGGGTGCGCCGGCGCGGGGCGGCAGGAAGTCGGACAGCTTCGTCCCCCAGTAGTACCGGATCTCCCCGCGCGCATCGACCACCACCGAAGGCGGCGCGTACTCCTCGAGCACGATCCTTCGCGAGCGATCGGCGGCGCTCTTCACCTCGGGATCGCCTCGCCGGCTGGGCGGCGCCAGCTCGAGGGGAGGCGCCCGCCGCCCCGGAGGCAGGATCGCCGGACGCCGATCCACCTCGCGCCGCCGGAACACGCGCTCGGTCTTGTCCACGACCTCGAACAGCTCCAGCTCGCGCGCGTCGATCATCTCGGCCTTGCCGAGGAGGAGGTAGCCGCCCGGCCGGAGCGCGTAGTGGAGGAGCCCGATGATTCGCTTCTGGAGGTCGGGCTCCAGGTAGATGAGCAGGTTGCGGCAGGACACGAGGTCCATCCGGGAGAACGGCGGATCCTTGACGAGATCGTGCTCCGTGAAGATGCAGAGGTCGCGGAGGGGCTTCGTGACCGTGTACGTGTCCCCGCGCCTCGTGAAGAACCGCTCCAGCCGCTCGGGGCTCACCTGGCGCTCGACGACGCTCGTGTACTGGCCTCGCCGCGCCTCCGCGAGGGCAGACGCGTCGATGTCCGTCGCGAAGACCTGGAGCTGCGGCGGGCGCTGGAGGCCGTCGCCCTCGCAGAGCAGCATCGCGAGCGAGTAGGCCTCCTCTCCGGAGGAGCAGGCCGGCACCCAGACGCGGATCCCGTCGGCGCCGCGCCGCTTCAGGAGGTCGGGGACGACGATCTGCTCGAGGATCCGGAACGGCGCCTCGTCGCGGAAGAAGCTCGTCACGTTGATGGTCAGGTCCTCGGCGAGGCGGCGGGCCTCGTCGGCGTCGCCCTCGAGCAGGGTCGCGTAGTCACGGACGGTGGCGGTGCCGGTCGCGCCCATGCGCCGGTGGAACCGGCGGAGGATGGTGCTGCGCTTGTACCGGCTGAAGTCGTGGCCCGTCGTCCGCCCGATCACCTCGAGCGCCCGGTGGAGCCCCTCCGCCTCGCCCCGCGCGCTCTCGGGCGGGTGGCGCCGGCGCTCGGCAGCGAGCTCGCCGAGCGCCGCAGGGATCTCGCTCGCGGGGAGGACCTGCTCCACCATCCCCGTCGCGATCGCGGCGGCAGGCATGCTCTCGTACCGCGCGTCGCCGGGGAGCTGCGCGAACGTCCTGCCCCCGTGACGCCTCACGGCGGCGATGCCGAGCGCGCCGTCGGAGCCGGTCCCGGAGAGCACGACGCCGACGGCGTTCTCGCGCTGGTCCTCCGCGAGCGAGGTCAGGAACGCATTCACCACCAGGCGAGAGCCCTTCGGCTCCGCCGGGACGAGGCGCAGGGCGCCGCCCTCGACGACGAGGCCCGTCCCCGGTGGAATGACGTACACGTGGTCGCGCTCGACGCGCTGCCCTTCGCGCACGGTCTCCACCGGGAGCTTCGTGGCGCGGGACAGGATCTCGACGAGGCTGCTCTCGTGCTCGGGAGAGAGGTGCTGGACGAGGACGTACGCCAGCCCGCTGTCCGACGGGAGCTGGCCGAGGAAACGCTCGAACGCCTCGAGGCCGCCCGCAGAGGCGCCGACGCCCACGATGAGGAGACGCTCGCCTTCCCGGGCGCGCCAGTCGGCTTCATGCTCGTCGCTCGGATGGGGCGGTACGGAGCTGCGGTCGGGCATGGGGGCGCCGTCCTCTACCGGCTGTGTAGCAGGTTCGGGTGCCCCCAGCCCGGTAATGGACCCGAGGGGCGTCAGATGGGCCGTGCGGACGTCTGCCTCGGGGAGCGATGGGGCGCGACGAGCGCGCGCGGGGATCGCGCTGGCGTTACGTTCTCCTCGACCGAGCGTTGACGTCCTGCTCGGCGATCCGGCCCCCGCGCCGAGCCGCGTCCGACTCCCGCCTCTGGACCGCTCCGCTGACCTCCACGTCGAGAGGGTCGAGGAGAGACCGAATGGCACAGCGAGCGCGAGCCCCGACCGGCGGGCCGGGCGGTGGTGGTGCGGCGGACCCCGAGCGCGGGCTCTCGAGCCTCGCAGCAGGGTACCGGAAGGCCGAGCCGTACATGGCCGCGTCGAGCACGCTGCTCGCCTCCGTCGCGGTCTTCACGCTCCTCGGCTATGGGCTCGACCGCTGGCTGGGGCACTCCGTGCAGTGGATGCTCGTCGTGGGGGCGGTGATCGGCATCGGGGTGGGGTTCACCGCCTTCTTCACGAAGATCGCGGCAGCGACGCGCGCCGACCATCGGACGTGAGAGTCCGCTGGCGAGAGCCCGACTGTCTCCAAGTCATCGACCGGAACGGCCGCCTCCTCGACGAGGGCATGACGGCGCGGGCGCCCGCGCGCCGCGCTCGCCGCCGCCCTCGCCCGGAGCATCGTGACCCGCTCATGACAACGAGCGCACAGGTAGGACCGTCACGAGGCTCCGCGGCAACGCCGCGGGAACGGGGGAACGGGTGACCTTGTCAGCAAAGCAGTCGCAGTCCCTGCGGGCGGAGCTCGATGCGCTCCGGCAGGAGTACGTGGCGAAGATCGGCGCGCGCGACGCCGACTACATCCGGACCGTCAGGGCGGTCGCGCGGATCTCCCGCGTGGCGGGGCGCCTCCTCATCCACTTCAGCCTGGAGCCGATCAGCTGGGCAGCCGGCGTCTGCGCGCTCGGCACCTACAAGGTGCTCGAGAACATGGAGATCGGCCACAACGTGCTGCACGGTCAGTACGACTTCATGCGCGACCCATCGCTCAGCTCGGCGACCTACGAGTGGGACATGGTCGGCACGGCGAAGAGCTGGAAGCGGGCCCACAACGCCAGGCACCACGTCTTCACGAACGTCATCGGTCGAGATCGCGACTTCGGCTACAACGCCTTCCGCTTCTCCGCGGAGGTGCCGTGGAAGCCCATCCACCTGCTCCAGCCGCTGGTGAGCCCGCTCAGCGGGCTCTTCTTCGAGTACTCCATCGGCGCCTACGACCTCGGCCTCCTCGATGGGCTCGGCCCGCCGTCGAGCGAAGCGGCCAGACGGCGGCGTCCTCGTCGCGAGGTGGCCCGCGATCTCTGGGCCTTCGCGCGAAAGGCCGCGCGGAAGGGGTTCGTCGAGTACGTCTTCTACCCCGCCCTCGCGGGTCCGCTCGCGGTGAAGGTCCTCGCCGGGAACGTGCTCGCGAACGCGCTCCGAAACGGCTGGGCGTACGCCGTCATCTACTGCGGCCACCTCACGGAGCGGACGGCGACCTTCCGCGAGGAGGAGCTCGCGGGCGAGGATCGGGCCGGATGGTACTTCCGGCAGATCGCGGGCAGCAGCAACTTCGAGACCGGGCGGCTCGGCCACGTGCTCAGCGGTCACCTCGGGTTCCAGATCGAGCACCACCTCTTCCCGAACGTCCCCGCCTGGCGCTATCCGGAGATGGCCCCTCGCGTGCGCGCCATCTGCGAGCGCCACGGGGTCCCGTACACGACGGGCTCGCTGGCCTCGCAGTTCGCGAGCGCGATGCGCCGGCTCGTCCGGTTCGCCGTCCCGCCGCGCGAGGAGCGTGGCGGCGGAGCCGTGGCGGCCGCGAGCGCGGCGTGACGCGCGAGGGGGCGCGCAGCTCCGGCTCCAGCTCCCCAGGCGCGCGCTGGCGCGCGTGCGCCCGGGAGGCAGGCACCTTCGTGTCAGCCCTGAACGCCTCGGTCTGCCGGTGCGGCGTCCGCTTATATGCAGGCAGAGGGGAGGGCGATCCATGGCAACCCGGACGAAACGAGAGTCCACGGCGCTCGACGAGCTCAAGGCCGTCAGGGGTGCGCTCCTGGAGCTGGCGCGCGCGCTGCTCAACGCGGCGACCACGACGTTGACCGCCGCCGCGGGAGCGATGACCGCGCTCACGGACGAGGCGCTGCGCAGGGTGCGGACGTCGACGCGGAAGAAGACGGCGTGACGGGGGCGCTTCACGCGCGCTGAGCTTCTCATGCGATTCGAAGGACGATGTCACTGCGGCAACCTCGAGGTCACGTTCGAGACGTCGCAGCGGCCCGAGGCGCTCGCGCCGCGCGAGTGCGGATGTACGTTCTGCCGCCGGCACGGTTCGATCGCGGTGTCGGACCCGGCGGGCTCGCTCGAGGTGCGGATCCGCGACGCCGGGGAGGTCTCTCGCTACCGCTTCGGTCTGCGCACCGCGGACTTCCTCGTCTGCCGTACGTGCGGCGTGTACGTCGCGGCGGTGAGCACGATCGAGGGGGCCACCTACGCGACCCTCAACGCGAACGTGCTCGACGCGCGGGAGGCGTTCACGCAGCGCCCCGTGCCGGTGGCCTACGACGGCGAGACCGCGGAGGAGCGGCTCGGGCGCCGCCGGCGCGCGTGGACCCCCGCGGTCGTGCGAGGCAGGCCTCGCTGATCCTCTCCGGGCGCGATCCACGCGGTGTCGAGTAAGCTTGGCGCCGGGGAAGGAGAGGACGAATGGACCCGTCGCTGAGCGCGCTCATCCGGCAGCTCGATCTGGAGCAGCTGGAGGTGAACCTCTTCCGGGGCGAGTCGAGACACCTCGGCTCGCCCCGGGTCTTCGGGGGACAGGTGATCAGCCAGGCGCTGGTGGCGGCGGAGCGCACCGTGGACGGTCGCCTGCCGCACTCGCTCCATGCCTACTTCCTGCTGCCCGGCGACGTGACCGCGCCCATCGTCTACCAGGTGGATCGGATCCGCGACGGGCGGAGCTTCTCCGCGCGACGCGTCCAGGCCATCCAGCACGGGCGGCCCATCCTCTCCATGATCGCGTCGTTCCAGAAGCCGGAGCCCGGCCTCGAGCACGCCGCGTCCATGCCGGAGGTGCCGCCGCCGGAGGCGCTCGCGAGCTACCCCGAGCTGGTCGAGCGCTGGCTCGCCGACGCGGGCTCCGTGCCGCCGCAGACCGCCGAGGCGATGCGCACTCCCGGGGCGATCGAGTTCCGGCCCGTCGAGCCGCAGAACCCGCTCCGCCGCGTCCACGGTGAGCCGCGCCAGGCCGCCTGGTTCCGCGCCGTCGATCGCCTTCCAGACGATCCCCACCTGCACCGGTGCATCCTCGCGTACGCGTCGGACTCGACGCTGGCGGGCGCGCCGCTGCGGCCGCATGGCAGGAGCTGGTGGCAGCCGTCGATGATCGTCGCCTCGCTCGACCACGCGCTCTGGTTTCATCGCCAGGCGCGCGTCGACGAGTGGCTCCTCTACACAATGGACTCTCCGTCCGCGCAGTCCGCGCGGGGGCTCGCGCGCGGGCTCGTGTTCGACCGCAGCGGGCTGCTCGTGGCGAGCGTGGCGCAGGAGATCCTGATGCGCGACACGGGCCCGGCACGGTCCGCCTGACGGCGCCGGGATCGACGCCCGAGCCGGAACCCTGCCGCGAGCGCGGTGTTCATGGCGAGAGCCAGGCCATCGCGGCGGCGACTGCCGCCTCCACGCCCGTGCGCAGGGTCGGGTGCAGGACCGGCGCGAAGCGCGGGTTGTGGTTGGTCGGAAGGTCGCCCATTCGGCCCGCGTCCCGGGCCCGCCGGTACGCCTCGGGATCGGTGCCGCCCACGAACCAGAACACCGACGGCACGTGCCACTCCGCGCCGAAGCAGCCGAAGTCCTCGCTCGCCGACGTCGGCTCCACCTCCCGCACGCGTTCGGCGGGGAAGGTCCGCTGGAACGACGCGACCACGCGGCGCGTCGCCTCCGGGTCGTTCCGGACGGCTCCGTAGCGGTCGAGCGGCGTGATCTCCGGCGGCCGGGGCGCCCCGGACGCCGCGGCCTCCGCGTTCACGATCCGCGCGATGGCGGCGAGCACGCGAGCGCGGACGCCCTCGTCGAAGGTGCGGACGTTCAGCTTGATGAGGGCGTCCTCGGGGATGACGTTCTCCTTCGTGCCCGCCTGCAGGGCGCCGATCGTCACGACGGCGGCCTCGGTCGCGGCGAGCTCCCGGGAGACGATGGTCTGGAGGCGGAGGACGGTCGCCGCCGCCATCACCACGGGGTCGATGCTCGCCTGGGGCATCGACCCGTGGGCCCCGCGCCCGAAGAGCCGGATCTGGAGGCTGTCGCCGGCGGAGGTCATGACGCCGGCGCGCCAGCCGAGGACGCCCGCGGAGCCGACCATGACGTGCTGCCCGAGGACGACGGCCGGCTTCGGAAACCGGGTGAAGAGCCCGTCGTCGATCATCGCCTGGGCGCCCGCGGCGATCTCCTCCGCCGGCTGGAAGACCGCGAGCAGCGTCCCCCGCCACGCCTCGCGCGCGCGGCCGAACAGGGTGGCCGCGCCCGCCAGCCAGGCGACGTGCACGTCGTGGCCGCAGGCGTGCATCACCGGGACGACCTTGCCGTCGCGGTCGGTGGACGTGGCCTTGCTCGCGTAGGGCAACCCCGTCAGCTCCTCGACGGGCAGCGCGTCCATGTCGGCGCGCAGCATGACGGTGGGGCCATCGCCGTTGCGCAGCAGGCCGACCACGCCGGTCTTCCCGAGGCCCGCCGTCACCTCGTAGCCCGCCGCGCGAAGCCGCTCCGCCGCGATGCCCGCCGTCCGGGTCTCCTGCATCGAGAGCTCGGGGTGCGCGTGGAGGTCGGTGTAGAGCCGCTCCAGGTCAGGGAGCAGGCCGTCGAGCGGAGTGAGCACACCCTTCGCGCCGAGCGCATGCGCCACGTGCTCCTCCTTTCGACGCGCATCCGCGTCGCCACGGAGTCCCGATCCTTCGGGACAGGTCCGTTCTTCACTCACGGCGCGCGCGTTTGCACGGTCAAAACACGGGTTCGCCGAACGAATCCATCCGAGTCGGAAACGAGAACGGGTGTCCTGGAGTGGGGCATGAGCGCGCGACCGTGCGCGACAAAGCTTGTGTGGATGGTCGAGCGACGACGGATCTGGCGGGTGGTGGCCGTGGTCCTGGCCATGGGCTGCGCGACGGGGGGAAGGCGGGAGGGGCCGGAGGTGCACTCGGTGCGTATCGAGGGCGCGAGGAAACTCGAGGAGGGGGACATCAAGAAGCGTCTCCTCACCGCGGAGAACAGCTGGGTCCCCTTCTCCAAGAAGCAATACTTCGACGAGAGCGCGTGGAAGACGGACCTCCGGCGCATCGAGAAGTTCTATCGGGCGCAGGGCTACTACCAGGCGAAGGTCACCGCCACCGAGGTGAAGCCCCGCGGGCGCAAGGCGGTGGACGTCCGCGCCACGGTCGAGGAGGGC
The DNA here is from genome assembly GCF_022690695.1 of Anaeromyxobacter sp. SG17. Lineage (NCBI taxonomy): Bacteria > Pseudomonadati > Myxococcota > Myxococcia > Myxococcales > Anaeromyxobacteraceae > Anaeromyxobacter > Anaeromyxobacter sp. SG17. The sequence goes on along the minus strand of NZ_JALCYX010000013.1, from coordinate 47,860 downwards.
GAGCCGACGCGCATCCGCTCGGTCGACCTCCTGGGGCTCGACGATCTCCCGGAGAAGGACCGGAAGCTGCTGCGCGACCAGGTCGGGCTCGAGGCAGGTCAGATCTTCATCGTGGATCGCTGGGAGGGGCTGAAGGAGAAGCTCCTCCACACGCTTCGAGAGCAGGGCTACGCCGCGGCCACGGTGCAGGGCGAGGTCGAGGTGGGCCTCGACACCCGCGCAGCCGATGTCAGGGTCAGCGTCGACCACGGTCCGCGATACCGGTTCGGCGCGCTGTCCGTGAGGGAGCACACGCCCTCGCGTGTCCCGCCCTGGCGTGTCACCGAGCAGGCCGCGGCGGACACGACGCCGGGCGACTGGTACTCCTTGAAGGCGCAGAGCGTCGCGGAGGCGCGCGTCTTCAGGATGGGAGTGTTCGGGGCCGTGAAGGTGAGCCCCGGGGAGCCCGACCCAGGGACGCTCACCGTCCCGATGCAGGTGGACGCCCAGGAGTCTCGCTTCCACACGCTCAGTGTCGGGGGCGGCATCGCGGTGGACCAGACGAGCCAGGAGGCCCGCGTGAAGTCGACCTACGTCGACCGCGACTTCCTGGGATCTCTGCGCAAGCTGACGCTCGACGCCGTGGTCGGCTACGCCTGGATCCCGACGTTCTATGCGACGAGCGCGTCGGGCGCCCAGAGCGGCGTGGTGGGGAGCCTCGGCGCGGAGCTCGAGCAGCCCAGGTTCTTCTTCCGCGACCTGAAGCTCGACGGCAAGCTCACCGCGGAGCGGGGGATCGAGCCCGCCTACCGCTACTACGGCGGTCGCGCGAAGGCGGGCGTGGTCTACGCGCCGACGATCAACCTGTCCATCACGACCTCCTACAACCTCGAGCTGTATCGGCTCGAGTCCGGGTCCGCCCAGCTGGCCGGCGGCGCACCGACGCTGCTCTTCGGTTGCCCCGAGAACTGCGTCCTCTCCTACGCGGAGGAGCTCGTCGAGTGGGACGAGCGAGATGACCGCCAGGAGCCCCACCGCGGCTACTACCTCGCCCTGGCGTTCCAGGAAGGTGGCGGAATCCTGGGCGGCAGCTTCTCGTACTTCCGCATCATCCCCGAGGCCCGCGGCTACCTGTCCTTCCTCGAGCGCGACAAGCTGACGTTCGCCGCGCGGCTGAAGGTGGGGACGCTCATCCCCAGCAGCGGGGGCGACACGGCGAGCCCCATCGTCTCCCGCTTCTTCTCCGGCGGGAACGGAATGCGCGGCTTCAACAACCGCAGGCTCTCTCCCCAGTTCGTCGTTCCTCGGCCCGGGTCCCCGACCTCCGGCTACACCGTACCGATCGGCGGCAACGGCCTGTTCGAGTCGTCGTTCGAGGTTCGCTACGGTCTCACCGGCGCCCTGGTGCTGGCGGCGTTCGTCGACGCGGGCTTCGTCACGCGCGAGCACATTCGCGCCAGGGCCTTTCGCGACGACATGCTGCTCGCCTTCGGTGGTGGCCTCCGGTACCGGACCCCCGTCGGCCCGATCAGGCTGGACCTCGGCTACCGCCCGGACATCGGCCCGCCGCTGGCGGTGGTTCAATCGCCCGGTACATCGCTCAGCTACCCGAGGCGGTCGAGCTGCTTCGGGATCGGAAGGGGACCCAGCGCCGGAGCCCCCGAGGGCCCGTGCGTCATCCACATCTCCATCGGAGAGGCCTTCTAGCGCGACGCACGCCCGCCGGCCGGGCTGGCCCCCACGCGCTCGCCGCGGTTCCGGCCGGGACCCCGCGCCCCTAACGTATGAATGAACGGTTCTGTTCGGGCGAAGGGGCGGAGCTTGGCCTCAGGGACGTCGAGGAGCGGCGAGCCACGGAGCACGCGGCGGCGCCGGTGGCTGTGGCGGCTGGGGATCGGGGCCCTGTCGCTCGTCGGCGTCGTGCTCGTCCTCGTGCTGGGCGCGCTCGCATACCTCGCGACGCCGGCAGGGGGAGAGCGGCTTCGAAGGATCGTCCTCGAGCAGGCGAACGCCGCCATCGAGGGCACGCTCACCGTTCGAGAGCTCTCGCTTCGCGGCGGGCACCTGATCCTCCAGGGGGTGGTGCTCCGCGAGCCGGATGGCGGGATCGTCGCGCGGGTCTCCGAGCTCGAGGTTCGCCTCCGGCTTGCTGAGCTCGTCCACAAGCGCATCGACGTGACGCTCGTCCGCCTCGACCGGCCGGAGCTTCAACTCCGCCAGGATGAGCGCGGGAGCAACCTTCAGCGGGCGATCGCGGCGCGGAACCCGACGCCCGAGCCCGAGGGGGAGAGCCAGAAGAGCAGCCTGGGCTTCGTGGTGGAGGACCTCCGGATCGTCCACGGCGTCATCGACGTCGTGCAGCGCTCCCCGGATGCGTCCCGTCACGTCCACCTGGACGACCTGGGAGCAAGCGGCTCGGCCTCGCTCGTTGGAGATGCGCTCCGCGCGCAGCTGGAGATCACGGCCGGCGTCGCGGCTCCCTTCGAGGGTCCCTTTCACCTGAGCCTCCACGCCACGGGCGCGGGTGAACGGAAGGACGCGCGGCTCGGGCTCGAGCTCGGGACCGCGAGGCTCGTAGCCATGGCGCACGTCGAGAGCGAGACCACCGCGGACGTCCAGATCGAGTCGCTCGTCATCCCGCCGGAGATCGCCGACGCCTTCTCTCCGGGCTACCCGCTCCGCGCGGACGCCTCGCTCTCGGCGAAGGCCGTTCGGAAGGGCGATGCGCTCTCTCTCCGCCTCGACGCCAGGGCCGCCTCGGCGACGGTGCGGGCGGACGTGACGCTCGACCTCGTGGCGAAGACCCTCCACGAGGCGACGGTGACGGTTCGCCACGTGGATCTGAGCGAGCTCTTCCGCGGCGGTCCCTCGTCCGACGTGGCGCTGAACCTGGTCGCGTCGGGGGGAGGAACCTCTCTCGAGGATATGGCCGGCCGGCTGGAGCTGACCGTGCCCCCCTCGTCGATGGCAGGGGAGACCATGGGTCCGGTGCGCGTGCTGGCTTCGGCGAACGATGGCGAGCTGCAGCTCTCCGAGCTGCTGGTCAACGTGCCCGGACTGCGGATCGAGGCGAGAGGGCAAGGACGAAAGGAGCGGCTGGCCTTGGGTGGAAAGCTCGTGGCCAGAGACCTCGAGGCATTCGGCCGGACGCTGGGCAAGCTCGTCGGCCCCGGAGCGCGCTCCATGAAGGGCCGCGGATCAATGGGCTTCGCGATCGGGGGTTCGGTCGAGCACCCATCGATCACGGCGCACGGCGGCTTTCCGTTTCTCGCGTATCAGAAGAGCACGGTGGCCGGTCTCGCGCTCGACCTGAACGTTCCGGACTTGAAGGCGCCGACCGGGGTGAGGACGCGCCTCGCCGCGAGGAGGCTGGCGCTCTCGCCCGGGAAGGTGTTCCGGGCGGTGCACCTCGCGGTGGAGGGGCGTCGCCAGGACCTCACGCTGGACGCGGCCGTGCACGGCTACGCGGAGCTGAGCCTCCGTGCGCAGGCCACGCTCTCCCGGGATGGGCGCGGTGGGACGTTGACGGCGCTGTCGCTGGGTTACCCGGAGGCCCAGTGGTCCCTCGTCGCGCCGGTCCGGCTCGAGTCTCGCGCCGGCTTGCTCTCGGTCTCGCCGTTGACCTTGAGGTCCGGTCAGGAGGCCATCTCGTTCAGGATGCTGAAGCGCGGAACGAAGCTCGACGCGTCACTCGATCTCCGCTCGCTCGATCTCGGGAGGCTCCCGAAGGCCCTCGTCGACCCTGCGCTCGCGGTGGGCGGGGTCCTGGATCTGGAGGCGCGTGTGAGCGGCCCGAGCTCGAAGCCGGAGGCGAAGGCGCGGGTCGACCTTCGGGGCGGGCGCTTCAAGAGCTATCACGACGTCGAGCTTCACCTGGATGCGTCGTACGCCAAGGACCAGGCGAAGGGAACGCTCGCCGCAAATGGCGAAGGGATCAGGCTGACCGGCGCCTTCGACGTCCCCGTGAAGGCGCTTCAGGAGGGGCGGCACGTCCCCGTGAACGTGGACATCCGGATGGCCGAGCTGCGCCTCGACGAATCGCTGCGGAAGCTCGGTATCGAGAAGCCGATCTCCGGGCTCGTCTCGGCGGAGGTCTCGCTGAGAGGGACGGCGGACGACCCCAGGCTGAAGGTCGCGCTCGAGGGCCGCAGGCTGCGGGTGAAGCAGCTCGCGGCCTCGGAGCTCGACGTCGTCGCGAAGAGCGCAGACGACGGCCGGCTCGGGCTGCGCGTGGACCTGGGGATGGAGGGAGAGAAGAGCTTCATCGAGCTCGCGACGCCGTTCACGCTCGGCCAGCTGATCCGCCAGCCGCCCACGCTAACCGCGCTCATGGCGGCCGAGGTCCGGCTCGAGGCGGACGTCCGCGAGGTTCCGCTGAAGCTCCTCGCCGAGGCCGGAGTGAGTGACCGCCCGCTGGATGGCACGCTGAGCGCGCGGGTGCACGTGACCGGCTCGGCCAGGACTCCTCGCGGTGAGGTCTCCATTCGCGGGCGAGGCCTCGCGACGCGGGGCGTGACGCCGCTCGATGCCCTCTTGCGTCTCCAGCTCGGAGACGAGCTTCAGGCCGAGGTCCGGGCCGAGCGGGAGCGAAAGTCCATCTTCACGGCCAGGGCGCGCGTCCGCGCCGATCCGAAACAGCTACAGGACAGCAGCCGCCTGGCAGGGACGCCGCTCTCACTGGAAGCGAACCTCGGTCCGCTCTCCTTGTCCGAGGTTCAAGCCGCGGCTCAGCCGGCGAACGAGGACCCTGCGCAGGCCCCTCCTCGAGTTCGCGGCACGCTCACGGGGCGGCTCGGCTTGAGCGGCACCCTCCACGACCCGCGGCTGACCCTTCGGATGCGTGTGGATGGGCTCGGCGCCGAGACTGGACCCGACGGACAGGTGGTGGTCGCGCTGGACTATGCGGATGCGAAGGAGATGCTCGACCTGTCGCTGACGTCGAAGAACGGTGGCGCGCTGCACGTCGCGGCCACCGCACACGTGGACCTTTCCTACCCCGCCGTGGGTCGGACGGAGCGGCTCGATACGGCGCCGGTGGTCGCGACACTCCGGGCGAAGGACTTCGACCCGGCCTTCCTCTCGAACCTGAGCGGCGCCGTGGAGAAGGTGGGCGGGCTCGTGTACGCGGATGCCCGCGTGAGCGGGACGATGGGCGCGCCGACGGTGAATGGACGGCTCGAGTGGAAGGATGGCCTCGTCTTCACCCGAGAGAACGGCGAGTTCACGAAGGTTCACCTGCTGGCAAGGGGAGACAACGACCGCATCGAGCTACAGGACCTGTCCGCCACGGCCGGAGGCGGCACCGCGAAGCTCTCGGCGCAGGCCACGCGGACCGGCAGCAAGGCGTTCAAGCTTCACGCCGAGGCAGCTCTGGACAAGTTCCCCGTGGTGACCCAGGGGCAGGTCGCCGCGACGCTGTCGCTCCGGAGCACGGCGGACGGCAACGTCTCCCCCACCGACGTGACCATCAGGAACCTCAACATCCCCGAGGCGCACGTGGTCCTCCCCGACGTGCAACGAAAGGACTTGCAGAAGCTGGACGATCCTCTGGACGTCGTCTTGACGATGAACGGGAAGCCGGTCCGTGGCACGAAGCGCAAGGCGCCAGCGGGAGCGAGCGGCGAGACGGGGCTGGTTGCCTCGCGGGAAGCAGGGACGGGATCGACCGGCTCGGGGCGCGCGGGGACGCAGCTCACCGTCCTCGTGAATGCTCAGAGAAACCTGTGGGTCAAGGGCAACGACGTGAACATGGAGCTCGGATTCTCCGACGGCTTTCGCATCGAATACGCCTCGGAGCCGAAGCTCTTCGGGGACCTGAACGTGATCCGGGGGCGGCTCGAGGTGTTCGGGCGGCGCTTCGACCTGCAGCGCGACTCGAAGGTGTCCTTCAAGGGGCCGGCGATGGCGCCGGGCCTGAACGTCTCCGCCATCTACAAGAACGAGATCGAGCAGGTGACGGTGCACCTCGACGTGCGAGGCGAGCCCAGCAAGCTGCAGCTGCTGCCGACCTCGGAGCCGCCGCTTCCGGAGACGGAGATCTACACGCTGCTCGCGACGGGCCACACGTCTCTGCACCGGGGGACGGGGAAGACGTCGACCTCGGGAGAGGCCGCCTCGCTCGTGGGCTCCTTCGCGGCCTCCCAGCTCAAGACGACGCTCTCCAGCAAGCTCCCGCTCGACGTCCTCTCCATCGAGGCGGGTGACAGCGGCGTCGCAGGCACGAAGCTCGAGGCCGGCACCTACGTCAACGACCGCTTCTACGTGGGCTTCACCGGCAGGATCGGAGCGGACCCCTTGCGCGGGGAGAACTCCAACCAGGTGGACCTCGAGTATCAGCTCTCGAAGCGCTGGAACGTCAACGGCAGCTACGGGGACGCCCGCGCGGGCGAGGCCAGCGTGAACTGGCAGAAGGAATACTGATCGGAAAGGGATCGCTCGGGGCCGCTGTCGGGGGGCCCCGGTCCATACCGATTGCGATCCCGGTGCTCGCGACGGGGCCTCCGGACCGCGAACGCCGAACGCGCTGCGGCGAGCGTTGGGTGTAGAACCGACCTGCTGGAGTTCCCGGCCCGATGCCCACACGTCCCCTCGCCCCATCGGAAGAGCGCAAGCGTCTCGCGCGGGAGATCTGCGCGCTGCTCGCGCCGTACGCGCACCGCCGCACGTTCGAGGCCGGGAGCCTCCTCTGGCGCGAGGGCGACGACTCCGGGATGCTCGTCGCGCTCGAGTCCGGGCGCGTGAAGATCTTCCGCGCCCTGCCGACTGGGAGCGCGGTCACGATCTATCTCTTCGGCCCCGGAGACGTGTTCGGGTTCATGCCGCTCCTCGACGGCCGGCCGTACCCCGCAGGCGCCCAGGCCCTGGAGGAAGCGACGGGTCTCGTGGTGTCCCGGAGCGATCTGCGGAGCGCGTTCGAGCGCGACCCGCAGGTCGCGCTCGCGGTTGTGAAGCTCCTCGCGACCCGGGTCCGGGAGGCGTTCGACCGCATCGAGCGGTCGTCGGTCCCCGAGGTGCTGCCGCGCGTCGCGGCGGCGCTCGCGGCCCTGCTTCCGGACGGTCCGGACGCGGGTCCGCTCGTCGTGGTCGAGCTGCCGGTGCGCGCGCGGGAGTTCGCGGCCGTCATCGGGGTCGTGCCGGAGAGCCTCTCCCGCGCGCTCACGAAGCTCGTCGAGGCCGGGGTGCTTCACCGGCTCGGCCCGCGCAAGCTCCAGGTCCTGGACGCCGGCGCGCTCCGCAAGGCCGCGGGTGCGCCAGGCTGACGTGGCGCATCCCGCGGCTCGGCCGGCGCCGGCGGGGACGGGGGTTCCCTACAGCCCGAGCTGCTCGCGCAGCTTGGCCAGCCCGCCGGCGTCGTTCACGTCGAAGCTCCAGGTCTGCAGCTCGCGCTCGAGAAGCTCGGCGGCGACCGCGGCTGTGAATGGCGCACGGCCGCTCGCAGGGCGGGAACCGATGGCGCTCTTCAAGTTTCGCCGGTGCAGCTTCGGGGACACCTCGTAGATCCGGGCGAGGATCCCGAGGTCGAAGGTGGCGCCGCGGGGATCGCCCGACGCGAGCGCCTCGGGCAGGGGCTTCGGCCGGAACTTGCACTTCTGCGACATGAACGGGCAGGTCACCTGCGCCTGCTGCTGCCCGTACTCGAAGAACATGTTGCACTGCGCGCAGAAGTACCGGCCCATGGGTCCCGCGCTGACGTCCATGAAGTGCAGGTCCATGCGGACATCGAGCTCGAGCGCCCGCGCCACGCGCTCGGCGCCGGCCAGCAGGGCGCTCCGGCTGCGCTTCTTGTCCGGCATCTCCCGTCCCCAGAGGCGCTGTGCGTCGAGGAGCAGGAACGTCAGACCGGTCTCGGTGCTGCGGGTGGCCACGTCGAATCCGGACGTGTAGATGAGGTACGACTTGATCGTCTCCAGCGGGCTGGCCCGGTACTGCACGTTCCACTCCGCGAGATCGGCGAGGAAGTTGTCCGCGAACGCGATGCCGAGGTCTTCCGGGCTGGCCGCGCGAGCGACCGCGGAGGCGAGCAGGGCCTGCGCGAGCTTCGGGTAGAACAGCCCGATCCGCTCGTAGAACGCGGTGGAGCCCGGCGGCAGCGTCTCGATGGCGATCGGCGTGTTGACGCACATGCTGGGCATGTACGGGCACACGGCGTCTTCCATCTCGAACATCTTCTTGCACATCGCGCACCAGTAATGCCCGGACGGCGACTTGATGCCCCCGGGCATGGCCTCGAGCATGGCCTTCATCCCGGCCGCACCTTCCATACCTCCGGGCATTCCCGCCGCGTGTCCTCCGGGCGTGTTCACCTCGTCGTCGTGTTTCATGATCTTTCTGCCTCCAGTGAAGCCGTGGTGCCCGAGTCGAGCTCCCCGCGAGCACGAGTGACGATGCGACCCGAGCGGTTGCGCACGTTCGACCCTACCCGCCGGCCGCCGGTTCCCTCGAGCAGCCGCCCGTTGACTGCAGTCAACGCTTCGCCTCCGGGGGACACCCGCGCCGCGCCAAGATCACCTCCGATGCCCGTCCTGGGAGGACACCTGGCGCCGCAACGTCGGCTCGCTGGCGAGGCCGTTGTTCACGTGTTCCACCTCGCCGCTCGAGCCGATCACGTAGGTGCTGGGCACCGTGCTCACGCCCCACGCGCGCGCGACCTCCCCCCTCTCGCTCACGTCGATCGAGATCAGGTGCAGCCGGTCTCCGCCCTCGCGGGCGAGCAGCCTCTCGAGGATGGGCCTCTGGGTGGTCCGGCACACCGCGCAGGATGGGGAGTGGAAGTAGACGATCGACACCTTCCCCGGCTCGAGCCCGGCGAGGGGACGCGCCCGGCTCGCCCTGAGCTTCTGCCACCGCTTCAGCGCCGCGGCCGCGAGCGCCAGCGTGAGCAGGATCGCCACGGCATGGAGGCCCCGCTCCGCGATCGTCCCCATGCTCACCGCCCTCCGCTCCGGGGCGGACGGATACCGGGGAAGGCCGCGCCGATCGGAGCGCGACCGAAGAACCCGCGCGCGCCGAGGCGATGGAGCACGTAGTACGTGAAGCAGCCGGCGCACCAGCCGAAGAAGGCGATCCCGCCGAGGATCGCCACGGTCAAGGCGAGCATCCACCCCGCGGTCGCGTGCCCCTTCGCGAGCAGGAAGGCGGCGACGGCGAGCACCGAGAATCCGAAGGCGGCGGCGAAGCGGTGGGGCTCCGGATTGTCCACGCGCAGATCGGGCGCCACGAGACCGAGGGGCCTCAGCACCCATCGGTACAGGAGGGCGTAGGGCCCCAGGGCGTCGTGCAGCGCCGTCAGCAGCAGGAACCCGCCCTGCAGCGCCACCAGCCGCCAGTCGTCGATGACGTAGGCCCCCACCAGCACCAGCGGCCCCAGGGCCTGCTGCGTTCGGATCTCGCTCTGGTCGAGCCAGCGACTGCTTGCGTCGGCGTTCCGGTCCATCGTTCCACTCCCGCGTCGTGCGACCTCCGATGCGCCCGGTGGCGGAGACCGCCTCCGCCTTGCCGGCCGATCGCGAAGCGTGCGCGCCGGTAGGTGCCGCCTGGGGCGCCGGTCGGTGCGGAAGAACGAGCGCACGTTGAGCGCGGTCAACGACCGTCGAGTCTGGTGGAAGCGCCGCGGTGTAGCGCCGGCACGTGCGGGCGCTGGCACGATCGCCAGGGTCCCTGTCAAAGACCGATGCCGTCTTTGACGAAGTGGAAGGTGGTCCCGCCCGGCCGCTCCCAGGGGTCACGCTTCTCGTCGTCACGACGAAGACCGGCGTGTGGAACGGCGCCTCCTCCGGCCACGCCTGCTCGCCGAGGTCGACCATGCGGAGATGTTCCGCTCGAGTCATCGTTCGGCCGGCAGCGAATCGGGATCGCGCGGGCGTCGCGGAGATCGGCTTGCGGCACGCCGAAGTGGTACCTACAACCTCAGTTGTAGATGCAACCGTCGTTCGCCAGCGCGTGCGCCCGCGAAGAAGACGCGGCGCAACGATCCTGCGCGAGCGAGAACTCGTCGATCAGGCCGGCGTTCACGTCCTCTCTCGCCCGTGCTGTTCGGCTCCGGAATCCGCCCGCGATGCGGACGTCCCGGTCGCCGGCGGCCTCGCGGGCCTGGTCGAGCGCGGGCGCGAGCGTGATGGGCAATTGATCGCGAAGTTGAAGGCGTAGCGCGCGGAGCTCAAGAAGGCGCTCGAGTCGCGGCGTTCAGTCGTGCGGCAGCAGGTCGTCGATCCGCGAATCCGGGTGGGTCTGCACGCGTATGAGCACGTCGCCGAGGTACTCGACGGGGTTCACTCCATTCGCCTCGCAAGTCGCAATCACCGCGATCTTCTCGGCACTCCTGCCGAGGAGGCCACCCGGAAGAACCGTGCATCAGGAGTGGGGCGAGACTTTCCCCCTGCCCATGGCGACTCCAGCGCAGGCGGTGAGCGAGTACGACGTTACGGCTCGCTCGACCGACGTGTTCGGCCGCGTCTTGTGCGGCATCCGGGACCACCACTTCATCATCGACGGCCCGGTGATAAACGGCGCGCCCGGCGAAGAGGTGACGCCCGTAGAGGTCTCGCTCTCCGCCGTCGCGGCCTGCGGGGTCGAACTGATTCAGGCGCTTGCCCGGAAGGAAAACATGCCGCTGCGGACTGTGGGCGTGAAGATGCACGGGGTCCTTGACCGAGCCAAGCAGCCGCGCAGCGACGTGAGGACGCTCAACTCCGTCGCCATGGACTTCACGCTGGGAGGCGTGGACGACTCGCAGGCCGCCGTGCTCGTAGCAGGCTTCAAGCGGCTCTGACCGCTGTATGGCGCGGTCGCGGTCGCGATCCCCGAGGTGCTGGTCCGCTACGCCGTTGCATAGCGTTGCAGCTGCGCGACGCCGGGCCCGGTGTGTCGGGGTGGCGCGTGTCTACCCTGACCTCGAAAGACATGAAGTCGCCGAGGTCGAGCCTGCCCGCTTATCGAAAGCCGCGTGCGGCGCGGTATCTACCGCATCGTTCACTGTCCGCCCGGCGAGCACGAGGAGCTCGCCGAGGTCTGGCTCTGGTCGAAGCAGGCGGGCGTTCTCGCACGAGACGGCGCCGTCGCTCCACGGCCTCTCCGATGTCCTCCCGAAGCGCGTCCACCTCTCGGTCCCGGCTGACTGGCGGCGGAGGCGCCCTCACCCGCCCGACTCTACGTACCTCTTGGCGCGTCGGCAGGGAGGCAGGACACCGCATTGGCCAGGGGTTACTGCCGACCCGAAGGCATCAACGCAGCAAGCGCGAGACAGCCGAGACCAACGCCAAGCAGGATGAGGCCTGGCCGAGTGAACGCGCCCGTCATCGCGACTCTCTCGAAGAAGCTCTGGGTGAGGGCCTTCGGACTTGCGCGGGGAAATGGCAGCGCCATTGCTCCGATCGCGGCAACGCAGATGCCTACGACCAGCAGGATCTGTCTCGCGCGTGCCACAGGAACGAGCATACCGGGTGTATCGAGCCTGCGGGAATACTTGTCGAGACGTGCCAGGAAGATCGGTAACGGCCCGCGGCGGGGCCCGGTGTTCGGGTCGTGATGATGGGCGCGCGGTGCGCGTGGACGCTGTTCAGGCGGGCCCCAGACGCGGCTTGAGCGATTCAACGATCGAGGACGCCTCGTCCTCGTCGACGGTGAAGATCCGGATCGTGCGGCCGCCATGGTCGAACGCGACGACTCCGTTCCCGAATCCCCAGTACCTCATGCTCCCCGCGAACGAGAAGGGCTGGAGCGGCGCGGCCGCGACGCGAAGTGCCCGGACCTGATCGAGAGGGTACTCACGCGTGCGACCGATCCCGAGCGCGTGCTGGCGGATCCTCAGGGTCCGGCCGCTGATCTCGAGCGTCTCGCGCCCGAACGCGTTCCACAGGAAAGCGGCGATGGCGAGGGCGCCGCCAAACGTCCAGGCGCTGAGCCAGACCACGAGAAACCCGATCGGTCTGGGCGAGTTGGAGATCTCGGGGGCTCCCGCGAGCGTGCCGATCACTGTGATCTCGCCGAATGCCCAGCCAGCGAGCCACACGGGAAGGAAGAGAAGCATCGGCCAGTTCTTCCGGACCGCCACGGTGATCCGGATGCCCCCGGGAATCGTTTCGGTGACCGCGCGACCTCGATGCTTGGACATGCGCCTCGCCAGGCCACGGGTTGCGTCGCAGGCGGGGCCAAGGACCAGGGCTTATCCATCCCAACCCAGGAGCAAGCTGGCGAGCAGGAACAATGCTCCCGACATGCCCAGCACGCCCAACCAGACACGCCAAGGCTCACCGCGGTCTTCGCCGTCTTCCCGGCCCGTGCGGTAGATCGGTACGCCGATCCGTTCGAGGGTCGCTGCTGAGGCGATGAAGAAACCGAGCGTGACGCCGATCCGGGGGAACGCCCAGATCGCCCGGGACATGTCAGCGGTCTCCGGGTCCAGCGCGGTCGCTCGAAACCACAGAGCTGCCGCAACTGCGGCGCCGACGAGCGTCACAGCCAGCAGCAGCTGGCCCGGGCCGGTCAGAATGCGATCTATGGGACTCGCGTCACCCGGTTCGTCATCGCGACAAGCATTCGGCTGTTCGGGACCGGACACGGCAACCCTCCCCGGCCCCACTCTATCCGATCACCGTCACCCATGGCGGAATCGAAGTTCATGACGCGGCGCCGTCTCCGAACGATGGCAGCGCGCGACACCATTCGCAGCGCAGGCTCGCGATGGGCTATGACTTTGGGTCGCGGCTCGCGATGAACGTGGACGTGGCGAAGCTGCGAAGCCTCGCCGCGCATCGACCCATCGTCATCGGTGACGGCTCGATGGTAGGAGCGGGCAGCGTCGTGCTCGACCCCGTGGCGCCGCACACGCCGTCGCGGGAGTGCCCGCGAAGCGGGTGGGCATCCCGAAGGCCGAGGTCCCGGCGTTTCAGATGGAGCAGGGCTTCGATATCGACGCGCCCGCGGGAGAGAAGAAGGACGCGAGCTGGCGATTACGCAGTCGCTGCAGCGGCGCCGGGCGTCGCCGCGCTGGAGGTCGAGCTCGGCATTCTCACCTGCGCGCCCAAGGTCGACGACCTCGTCTCCCCGAACGCCTGGGTGAGCGGCTCCCGTATCCTTTCAGGTTCGCGGTTCGTCTGCGGGAGGAGACGAACACGATCCGCCTCGAGATCGCTCGAGGCAGGAGGACCAGATGGAAGGCAAGACACCGGACTTCTCGCTGGACGTGCAGGGTGTGAAGGGCTTCTGCCCGGTCGGCGAGACGTACGCGAAGCAGCAGCTCGAGGAGAAGAAGATCCCCGTGCTCTCCTGCGAAGGACCCTGCGTCCGCGGGGAGATCGCGAGGCTCGCAGCCAACCTCGTCGCGAAGGCGGAGCCGACCCTCGCACGCGCGTGCCATGGCGAGGCCTTCTTCGTGCCTCACTCCGCGATGGCGTCGTGGGTTAAGGGCGCGGAGAAGGTCGTCATGATCGACGGCTGCTTCCTGCAGTGCCACGGGCGCGCCCTGAAGGGCCTGATCGGAGAGGAGAAGGTCGTCGAGATCGACGCGCTGCCCTTCCACAGGAAGTACGGCGATCTCTTCTCGATGGACGCCGTGCCCGAGCAGGAGCTGAAAGCAGTGGCGCGCCAGGTGGCCGACAAGATCATCGCCACGCTGAAGCAGTCGGGTGAACTCGCCGGCGACCGTTCGCGGAAGGAGTGATCGACGATGTGGCTGATCGGAATGGCCGTTTGCGCGGCCCTCATGCTCGCTGGCCACGCGGCGATGAACGCGGGCCACGGCTCACACTCGAACGGACGCGCCGCCGCGGCAGCGCGGCCGGCTCCGACTGCGCCCGCGCCGGATGGCGTCGAGGCGGAGAGCGCGCCCCAGCCGGCGCCCCAATCTCACCATTGACCAACTCGGAGAGGCCGGTGCTCGTACTGGCGGAGGTGGTGCCCGGAGAACGCCGGACAGCGGCTTTTAGGTCCGGTTGCTGCTCCCTTGCTGTCAGCGCGCACCAAGCCGTAAGACGAAGCCCCCGGAGCGCCGCTTTCGCGAGTGCATCCGGGGGCTTCTAAGTCGGGGCGACTGGATTTGAACCAGCGACCACTTGCACCCCAAGCAAGTGCGCTACCAGGCTGCGCTACGCCCCGGGAACTGCGGGGAGCGGATACGTAGCACCGCGACCCGAGACGGTCAACGGGGGAACGGTGCCGTTCGGCGGGTCGGCCGCTCCGCCCCGAATCCCGGCCGACGAAGGCGGGGCGCTGTCCGGGTCCGGGATGCCCGCGCCCGCGGGGAACCAGGCCTTCCGCGCGCCCGCGCCGAGCGCTGCGGCGAGGACCAAGCCGGGCCGCCGGCTGCGCGGCTCAGGGGCGCGCCTTCCCGTACTGCACGCCATCGGTGGTGAGGAGGGCGGGGCCTTCGGCGAGCACGCGCGCGTCCACGACGCGGCCGATGCAGAGCAGGTGATCGCCCACCTCGAGCGTCCGCACGAGCTCGCAGTCGAGCCAGGCGAGCGCGTCGTCGAAGAGCGCCGCTCCGGTGACGCCCTCGTGCGTGCGCACCGCGTCGAGCTTGTCCTCGCCCGTGAAGCTCTGCCGCGCGAAGTGGCCGGCCATCCGCCGCTGGTCGGCCTTGAGGATGTTCACGGCGAAGTTCTTCGTCGAGACGAGGAAGTCGATCGAGTAGTGCTGCCGGTCCACCGCGATGAGGACGTGCGGCGGGTCGAACGAGACGGGGCACGCCCACGACACGCTGAGCGCGTTCTCCGCGCCTCCCCGGCCGACGGTGACGACGCTCACCGGCAAGGGGAACCGCTTCAGGACCTCCTCGAAAGGCATCTTCTCAGCGCGCGTGGGCATGGGGGTCTCTCCGGCCGCGAATCCTGCCCCGGGATCGAGGATGGCGCCGAGTTCCCTCGGGGCGGGCCCCGACCGCGGGGCATCGCCGAGGAGCGGGCGCGTCGCGCAAGGGGCGCGGGCGTGGACGTCCAGCACGCACCGTGAATCTGGCCGGCGCGCGTCCGGGCGGGGAAGGCCGGCAGCGGGTCGCGCCGCGAAGCGGTCCGCCGCCGAGCGTTCCACCGCGCGGCGCGCTCGACGGAGGGCGTGAGGCGCGCCTGCTGACCGCACGATGGGCAGACTTTCCACTCGCGCTCGAGCTCCGCGCGCTCTCGCAGCCCTCGCATTTCGCGAGATGCCCGGGCGCCGAGCACGAGCGATCGCTCGGCTCCTCGGCCGCCGAGGGCCGACGAGGCGAGAAGGGGCGCAGGAATTTCCGGACATCCGGCGCCCGTTCCATACACGCCAGCACCTCGGCGATTCACGCCCAACGGCGCAGCGAGGAAAACGTGTCGATCGAGACGAACCACATGGATCAGATGCCTTCCAGGGAGACTCCCCGGGAGCCGATCGAGCGCCCTGCCGCCCGGACGCCGGGCGTGGAGGGAGAGTTCCCGCTCGAGTGGACGCACACCAGCCTGGCCGAGCTCTGCCCCGCCGCGCTGGCGGAGGTCCGGGCGCTGGCGGACGACGTCGAGTACGCGCCGGATCCGGATCGCGAAGGTTCCGGCGAATGGGACGCGAGACGCGTCGCGTACGCGATCACGATCCTCCTCGAGGACGCCATCAAGCGCTCCGCCGGCGCCGGACCGGTGTCGCTGCGCTGGCGGGAGTACGAGGACGAGGTGGTCTTCCGCGTCCAGTTCCCGCGCCCGCTCGCGCGCGGCGACCGCTTCGTCACCTACTTCGAGGAAGGCGTCCGCCCCGACGGGGCCGACGACACCGTCGGCACGCTCCGCCTCGTCGTCGCACGGAAGATCGTGCTGCAGCACCGCGGACGGCTCGCGCGCGTCCGCACCCGCGCCGGCACCTGCTACGTCGCGACCCTGCCGCGCTCCTCCGCGCGCGCGGTGCGCGCCGAGGAAGACGCCCTCGAGCTCGAGTAGGCGGTCGGAACCGCTCCGCCTGCCGCGCCCCGGCAGGCAGGAGCCCAGGGACGACCGGCTCCCGCCGACTTCCTCCCGCTCGCCCGCCGACAGGCTCGGCGCGAGCGGGCAGGTCGTCCGCCGCCGCTACTTCACGAGCGGCGCCACCTTCCGGAACTCGGGGGTCGCGGCCTCGTGCAGGAGGTCGAAGATAGCGGTCTCCGCGGTGGTCACGATCGCGCCGACCTCGCGGCAGAGCTCGAGGCCCACGCGGCGGTGCTCCTCGGTCCGGCTCGACACCGCGTCCGCGCAGACGTGGACCTCGTAGCCCATCGCCACGAGATCGCGCGTCGTCTGGAACACGCAGACGTGCGTCTCCATCCCGACGACGATGACCTGCCGCCGCCCGGTCTGCTCGAGCGCCGCGGCGAAGCCGGGGTCGGCGCCGCAGGAGAAGCGGGTCTTCTCGAGGGGCGGGGAAGGGAGGAGCTCGCGGAGCTCCGGGATCGTCCGGCCGAGCCCCTTCGGATACTGCTCGGTCGCGAGGATCGGCAGCCCGAGCTCCTTCGCGGCGCCGATCGTGGCGCGCGCGTACTTCACGAGCCGCTCGAGCGTCTCCTCCGGCATCGCCGGCGTGAGCCGCTCCTGCACGTCCACCACCAGCACCGCCGCCGTGGTGCGATCCAGCTTCACCTTGCGTCCCATCGCGTCACCTCCAGTTCGAACGGGGGCTGCGCCCCCGCCCCGCCTTTTCGCGATCCTGATCGGTCGCTCAGATCGCGTACCCCGCCGCCCCGCTCGCCGCCGCCGCCTCCGGGTCGATCGCCACGTCCACGCAGTAGACCGTCCCCGACGCGAACGCGCGCTCGAGGGCGGGCTCGAGGTCGGCCGGGTCCTCGACGTGCTCGCCCTTGCCGCCGAACGCCTCGACGACTCGATCGTATCGGGTGGGCGCGAGCTTCGTCGCGACCGCGTGGTCGTCGCCATAGAGGCCGCGCTGCGGGACGAGGATCTGCCCCCAGGCGGCGTCGTTCCCGACGACCACCACCATCGGCAGCCCGAACCTCACCGCGGTCTCGAAGTCGAAGCCGTTCAGGCCGAACGCGCCGTCGCCCTGGACGACGCACACCGGCCGCTCGGGCGCGAGCAGCTTCGCGGCGATCGCGAACGGCGCGCCGACGCCGAGGCAGCCGAGCGGGCCCGGGTCGAGCCAGCGCCCGGGCTTGCGAACCTTCAGCACCTTGGCCGCGACCGCCACCACGTTCCCCCCGTCGCCCACGAACGTCACGTCGCCCGCGCGCGAGGCCACCCGGTCGAGCGCCTTCGCCAGGCGGAAATGATGGATGGGCCGCTGGTCGCTCTCCTCGAACGCGCGCTGCTTCTCCGCGCGGGCCGTCTCCTTCTCGCGCAGGAACGCCCGCCACTCCGCCGCCGCCGGCGTGAGCTTCACGCCCGCCTCGAGCGCCTCGAGCACGCTCCGCGCGTCGCCGACGATCCCCACCTCCACCGGCCGGTTCCGGCCGATCTCCCCGCCCTCGACGTCCACCTGCACGACGCGCGCGCCGGGCGCGAAGGTGGGCTCGGTGCCGTAGCCGAGGCGGAAGTCGAGCGGCGTGCCCACCACGACGACCACGTCCGCCTGCGCGAGCGCCTCCTTGCGAGAGAGCTGGAACGCCGACGGGTGGTCCGGCGGGAGGCAGCCGCGGCCCATGCCGTTCAGGTAGACCGGGATCCCGCTCCGCGTGGCGAGCCGCGCGAGCGCGTCCACGCCGTCGTCCCACCAGACCGACGACCCGCCGAGCAGCACCGGCCGCTCGGCGCGGGCGAGGAGCGCCAGCGCGGCGTCGAGCTTCCGCGGATCGCCGGGCATGCGCGCGTCGGTACGGTACAGGGTCTGCGCCTCGGCGAGCGCCTCGTCGGCGCCGTTCGAGAGCACGTCCCAGGGGAGCTCCAGGAACACCGGGCCCGGCCGGCCGGCGCGCGCCACGCGGAACGCCTTCGCGAGGAAGCTCGGCACGAGGTCCGCGGAGGGGACGCGGTCCGCCCACTTGGTGATGCCGGCGAAGAGCTGGACCTGCGGCATCTCCTGCAGCGAGCCGCGCCCCTGGTTGAACGTCGGCGCGGCGCCGCCGAGGAGCACGAGCGGCACGTTCGCCGCCCAGGCGTTCGCGACGCCGGTGACCGCGTCGGTGACGCCCGGGCCGGCGGTGACGATGGCCACGCCCACGCCGCGCGTGAGCCGCGCCCAGGCGTCGGCGGCGTGCGCGGCGGCCTGCTCGTGGCGGGTGTCCACGAGCCGGATGCCCTCGTCCACGCAGCCCGCGTAGATGGGCGCGACGTGCAGGCCCGAGAGCGTGAAGGCGGTCGAGACGCCCTCCTTGCGCAGCATGCGGGCGACGAGCCGACCACCGGTGAGCGTCTCCATCGGGCCTCCTCGGGGATTCCCCCGGGACGACGACGCCCCGCACGCAGCGAGGCGAGCAGGGCGTGCGGGACTCCGGGCCGACCAGGCCGGGCTACTTGCGGAAGCGCGACAGCGCCGAGGTGAGCTCGGCGAGCGGCGGGAACTGCTTGTCCGGGTGGACCGTCGCGAGGCGCGCGTAGAGCTGCTCCTCGGTCTCGGCCTTCTCCTCGTCCGGGATGCAGCAGTCCACCGGGCAGACCGCCGCGCAGGCCTCCTCACCGTGGAAGCCGACGCACTCGGTGCAGAGGCTCGGATCGATGACGTAGATGTCGTCGCCCTGGGTGATCGCGCCGTTCGGGCACTCGGGCTCGCACGCGCCGCAGTTGATGCACTCGTCCGTGATCTTCGTCGCCATGCTCTGCTCCTGGTGCGGCGCGCGGGCCGCGATTCGCCGGGAAGCTCGCCGCCCGGCGCGCGCCAGGATACTCCAAGCGTCCCGAGGGTCCTGGCGCCCCGCCCGGGCCGTCCAGCCAAAAGCGAAGCGCCGGCGCGTCCCCTGGGGACGGGCCGGCGCGGGGTCACCGCCGTCTAGGTCCGCTTACGCGGCGACGCAGCAGTCGACCGGGCAGACCGCGGCACACGCCGGGGCGTCGTTCTGGCCCTTGCACTCCGTGCACTTCGCAGCCTCGATGATGTAGAGGTCATCGCCCTGCGTGATGGCGGTGTTCGGGCACTCGGGCTCGCACGCGCCGCAGTTGATGCACTCTTCCGTGATCTTCAGGGCCATCTCTTCGATCCTCTCGTTTCGCCGTTGGCAGGGCGGTGGGTTGCAGAGGCTTTATGCCCGCGCGCCTTCGTCGAGTCAAGCGTGGGCCCGCGAATTTCCTGGGGAAAATCCAGACCTTTCCAATCGACATTTGCCATCGGTCAGGACCGATTCGGTCCCCGTTCCGCGTTCGCCCGGACGTGCCGGCGGTCCTCCTCGACCTCCGCGGCGAGCCCCGAGAGCACGCGCCCGGCGCCCAGGACGAGCGCGGCGCCTGCGATCGCGAGGGCTCCGAGGAGGCGGTCGCGGCGGGCCGCGGCGAGCGCCAGGGCGAGGTCGCGGCGGCGGTCGAAGGCGAGCCGCTGGCGCTCGGCGTGCTCCCCCCGCAGCGTCTCGACGAAGGAGGCGCCCTCTGCCTGCCCGGCGACGCGCGCGGACTGGAGCTCCGTCTCGAGGCCCCGCACGCGGAGGGAGGAGCGGACGGTGGCGGCGAGCCCGGTGAGGGCGACGGCGCAGAGCAGGGCGGTCTTGGTCCGGGACATGTCGGCTTGACTGCTCTGCGAGAGCGCGCAGGATACCCGCCGCCGCCCCGGGGCGGCAAATCGAGCACATGGCCAAGCCCTACGATCCGAAGGATTTTTACTACCGCAAGGCGAAGAAGGAAGGGCTGCGCGCGCGCTCCGCCTTCAAGATCGACGAGATCCTCCGGCGCCACCGCCTCCTGAGGAAGGGCCAGGCGGTCCTCGACCTCGGCGCGGCGCCCGGCGGGTTCCTCCAGATCCTGGCCGACGAGGTGGGCGAGACCGGCGTCGCGGTGGGCGTGGATCTCGAGCCCATCCGCCGCCTCGGCAAGGTCTGGGTGAAGACCGCCATCGTGGACCTGCTCTCGCCCGGCGCGCTCGACGCGATCCGCTCCCTCCACGCCGGCCCGTTCCAGCTCGTCACGAGCGACATGGCGCCGAAGACCATCGGCGTGAAGATCACCGACGAGGCCCGGTCGCTCGAGCTCGTGCGGATGGCGCTCTCCGTCGCGGAGCGGACGCTCGCGCCCGGCGGCGCGTTCGTCGCGAAGGTCTTCATGGGCGGCGAGTTCCCCGCGCTCAAGAAGGAGCTGCAGGCGCGGTTCGACGAGGTTCACGTCATCCGCCCCGAGGCGGTGCGCGAGTCGAGCTACGAGGTCTACGTGCTCGGCAAGGGCCTACGGCGCTCCGGCGGAGCGAGGACCGTCGAGACCGCGACCCCGGCCGCGACTTCGGCCCCGGCCGCGACCCCGACCGCGGCCCCGACCTCGACAGCGACCCCGAGCGCGTCCGCGACCGCGGCCCCGGCCGCTACACCGCCCCGGCCCCCGCCCCCGCGCGCCGCCGCGAAGCCGAAGCCGTCCGGAAAGCCGCGCCAGAAGGCGAGCCCCAAGCCGCGCCCGAAGCGACCCGCTGCGCCCGCCGCGAAGTCCCGCGCGAAGAAGACGAAGGCCCGCGCGCGTTGAGTTCGGTCACCGAAGGTGATCGCGAATCACGAACTGTCGTCTAGGCGAGCTTCAGCCGGACGAAGCGGCGCTTGCCCACCTTCACGAGCCACTCGCCCGCGCCGAGCGTGGCCTTGTCGTCCGACACGCGCTCGCCGTTCACCGACACGCCGCCCTGGGCGATGAGCCGGCGCGCCTCGCTCCCGGAGGCGACCACCTTCGCGTCCGCGAGCAGTCGCGCGAGCGGGAGGCTCGGCTGGCCGTCGAGCGCCACCGCTCGCTCCTCGACCTCGTCCGGCACCTCGCGCCGCGCGTGCACCTGCGCGAAGTGCGCCTCCGCCCGCCGCGCCGCGTCCGCGTCGTGGAAGCGGGTGACGATCTCCTTCGCGAGCGCGATCTTGGCGTCCTTCGGGTGCCCGGCCCGGAGATCCGCGATCTCGTTGCTCGAGCGGTCGGAGAGGAGCTCGTAGTAGCGCCACATGAGGTCGTCGGTGACGCTCATGAGCTTGCCGAACTGCTCCTCCGGCGCTTCGGCCACTCCCACGTAGTTGCCGAGCGACTTGGACATCTTGCTGCCGACGATGCGGCCGGAGTCCGCGTCGAGCTTCGCGTCGAGCCCCTCGAGGATCGGGCCGGTGAGCACCACCTGCGGCGCGAGCTTGTAGTCCGGCATGATGGCGCGGCCGACGAGCAGGTTGAAGAGCTGGTCGGACGAGCCGAGCTCGACGTCCGCCGCGAGCGCGACCGAGTCGTACGCCTGCGCGAGGGGGTAGAGGAACTCGTGCACGCTGATGGGGACGTTGCCCGTGTAGCGCTTCTTGAAGTCGTCGCGCTCGAGCATGCGCGCGACGGTGTAGCGCGACGCGAGGCGGATGACGTCGGCGAAGCCCATCTTGCCGAGCCACTCGGAGTTGTAGCGGACCTCGGTCACGGCGGGATCGAGGATCCGGAAGACCTGCTTCTTGTAGGTCTCGGCGTTCTCCGCGAGCTGCTCGGGCGTGAGCGGCGGCCGCGTGCTGTTGCGGCCGGTCGGATCGCCGATGAGCCCGGTGAAGTCGCCGATGAGGAAGATGACCGTGTGGCCGAACTGCTGGAAGCGGCGCATCCGGGAGAGGAGCACCGTGTGGCCGAGGTGCAGGTCGGGCGCGGTCGGGTCGAACCCCGCCTTCACCCGCAGCGGCACGCCGGTGTCGTAGGCCTTCTGGAGCCGCGCGCGGAGGTCCTTCTCGAGGTGCAGGTCCACCGACGCCCGGGTGACCTCCTGGAACTGCTCGTCCGGCGTCGCGCTCCTGAGCTTCGCTTTCGGGTCCATCGCCTAGGTCTCCTCGAGCCTCTCCTGCACGCGCGCGATCGCGCGCGCGCGGCCGGTCTCTTCGTCGATGTCCACGATGGCGCCCTGGAGCCACACCTCGCGCTTCGCGGGCTCGAACGGCACGGGGCGCGCCGTGAGGAAGCGCTCGACCACGAGCTCCTTCTTCACGCCGATGACCGAGTCCCACGGCCCGCACATGCCGACGTCCGTGACGAAGGCGGTGCCGCCGGCGAGGACGCGCGCGTCGGCGGTCTGCACGTGCGTGTGCGTGCCGAGCACCGCCGACACCCTGCCGTCGAGGAAGTGGCCCATCGCGTTCTTCTCGCTCGTTGCCTCGCAGTGCATGTCGACGAGGATCGCCTTCACGCCCTCGGCCCGCAGCGCGGCGATCTGCTCCTCGGCGACCCGGAACGGATCCTCGAGCGACCGCATGAACACGCGGCCCTCGAGGTTCACGACGCCCAGCCGGCGGCCGTCGGGCGTGCGCGCGACGCCGCGGCCCCGGCCCGGCGTGCCCGGCGGGTAGTTCGCGGGGCGGAGCAGGCGGGCGTCCGGGCGCTCGAGGTACGGCACGATCTCGCGCTTGGACCAGATGTGATTGCCGCTCGTGAGGAGATCCACCTCGGCGGCGAGGAGCTCCTCGGCGGTGTCGGGCGTGACCCCGATGCCCGACGCCGAGTTCTCCGCGTTCGCGATGACGAGGTCGATCCCCTCCCGCGCGATGAGGCGTGGGACGAGCCGCTGCACGGCCTGGCGGCCGGGCTTTCCGAAGACGTCTCCGAGGAAGAGGACCTTCAAGGTCTTCGAGGTGTCGCAAGCGGGAGGGGCCCGCGTCAACGGGATTCTCGGCGGAACAGGAGCGTGCGCGCCTCGGTGACGAGCGCGTCGAGGCGCGCGTCGTGCGCCTCGAACGGCAGCGCGGGCACGACCTGGAGCTCGAAGCCGAGGCCGATGCGCGCCGCGCGCGGCATCGCCTCGAGGGTGGCGTCGTAGTAGCCGCCGCCTCGGCCGAGCCGGTGACCGTCCGCCGAGAACGCGACCCCGGGCAGCAGGACCGCGTCCACCGCGTCGCGCGGGACCTCCGGCGCGTCCGCGGGCGGCTCCAGCGCGCCGAGGGGCCCGCACGCGAGCGCGTCCGGAGCGCAGCGCCCGAAGGCGAGGCGGCGGTCGCCGGGCACGACGCGAGGGAAGACGAGC
Source organism: Anaeromyxobacter sp. SG17 (assembly GCF_022690695.1). Taxonomy (NCBI): domain Bacteria; kingdom Pseudomonadati; phylum Myxococcota; class Myxococcia; order Myxococcales; family Anaeromyxobacteraceae; genus Anaeromyxobacter; species Anaeromyxobacter sp. SG17. Next base: position 24,871 of record NZ_JALCYX010000013.1, on the reverse strand, counting down.
AAGGCGCCGCGGGCGAGCGCGCGGGCGGCGATGACGGCCGTGTCGACCTCGCCGCCCAGCGCGGAGTACACGGCGAGCGTGCGCGCCGAGCGGAAGACGGGGACCTCGTCGAGGCGCGCTGCGATGGCGCGGGACTTCTCGAGGCGCTCGGCGGCGGGGAGGGCGCGGCGGGCGGCGACGAGAGCCGCGCGGAGGGCGCGCTTCTCCTCGCTCGCCTCGATCTCGCGCGTCCCGCTCAGCGCCGCCTCCGCGGGCAAAAAAAGAGCCCCCGCGTAGAGCCGTGTGGCCCGGTTGCTTGGACCTGTATTTCACAGGTGGGGCACCCGGTGCACCAGCGTCCGTAGGCTTCTCCCTCGCTGCTTGGGAGCTTGCTCATGGACGAGGGCGGGCGCTCCGCTTTGGCACAAAGTCGGCCCAAACGACGCGGGGCCCAAGCACGAGCTCGGCAGGGGCAGATCTAGATCAAGAAAAAAGAGCTAACACCGCGGAACACGCAGCGTTTTTACAAATCAGATCGTAGGCGGCCGCGGCGGCACTGTCAAGCGGTGACGTCAGCCTCCACGGGTAGAATCCCCCCGTGCGGGCACCCCTTCGTACGCTCGGTAGCGCCACCCCCGGCGCGGCGCCGCTCGCCGGCGGAGGCCGCGCGTGAGCGGCCTGCCGGAGATCGCGGGCTACACGCTCGAGGCGCTCGTCGGCCGGGGCGGCATGGCCGAGGTCTTCCGCGCGATCGCCCTGCGAGGCCCGCACGCCGGACGCACGGTGGCGCTGAAGCGGCTCCTCCCCGAGCTGGCGCGCGATCCGGAGCAGGTCGCGCTCCTCGCCGAGGAGGCCGCGGTCACGCGCCGGCTCCGCCACCCCGCCATCGTGGAGGTCCTCGAGACCGGCGTCGCCGGCGGCTCGCCGTTCATCGCCATGGAGTACGTGGACGGGCGAAACCTCCGCGACGTGCTCGGGCGCTGCGCGGCGCGGCGGATCCTCCTCCCCGTCGACTTCGGCTGCTACGTGGGGCACGTGGTCGCCGGCGCGCTCGCCCACGCGCACGAGGGCCTCGACGAGCAGGGCGCTCCGCTGGGGGTCATCCACTGCGACGTCTCCCCGTCGAACGTGTTCGTCTCGCGCCTCGGCGCGGTGAAGCTCGGGGACTTCGGCGTCGCGCGCGCCGCCGGGGCGAGCGGACGCACGTCCGGCGCGATGGGGAAGGTGCACTACCTCGCCCCGGAGCTCATCCGCGGCGGGGCGCCCGCGCCGCGGACCGACGTGTTCGCGCTCGGCGCGGTGATCTTCGAGCTGCTCACGAACGAGCGGGCGTTCCCGGGGCGGGACGTGAACGAGGTCGGCCAGCGGATCCTCGCGGGCCGGCTGCGCGCGCCGTCGGAGGTGCGGCCGGAGCTGCCCTTCGAGCTCGACGCCCTCGTGCTGCGCTGCCTCGCCCCGGATCCCGCCGAGCGCTGGCGGAGCGCGGCCGAGGTCGCCGGCGAGCTCGCGCTACGCTACGACAAGGCGATCGGGACGGACCTCGCCATCGCGGCGGTGGTGCGGGGGTTGTTCGGCGCCTGACGCGACGCCCCGGGAATCCTCACGGCGTCGCTGGACCGCGCGGCGCGGCCGCGTCGCCGCAGGCAACCCAGCGGGAACGCGTCAGGCCGCCGGGATCGCCGCGCGGACGCGCTCGACGAGCGGCGGGACCGTGCGCAGCGCGGCGTCCACGTCCGCGGCGGTGGTGGTCCAGCCCAGCGAGAAGCGGATCGTGCTCCGCGCCTCCGCCTCCGAGAGCCCGAGCGCGAGGAGCACGCCCGACGGCGTGGTCGAGCCCGAGTGACAGGCCGAGCCGGCGCTCGCGCACAGGCCCTCCACGTCCATCGCCATGAGGAGCGCCTCGGCGTCGCAGCCCTGGAACGTCACCGAGGCGGTGCCCGGCAGCCGCGGCGCGTCCGCCCCGTTCACGCGCGCGCGCGGCACGGCGGTGAGCAGCCCCGCCTCGAGGCGGTCGCGGAGGGCTCCGATCCCGGCGGCCTCCTCCTCGCGCGCCGCGCAGGCGGCCTCGATGGCCGCGCCGAGCCCGGCGATGCCGGGGAGGTTCTCCGTCCCGGGGCGGAGGCCGCGCTCCTGCTCGCCGCCGGAGAGCGGCGCGAGCGGCAGGCCGGGGGTCACCCACAGCGCGCCCGCTCCGCGCGGCCCGCCGAACTTCTGGCCGGTGAGCGCCACGAGATCCGCGCCGAGCGTCCGCACGTCGAGCGGGATCTTGCCGATCGCCTGGACCGCGTCGCAGAAGAAGAGCACCCCCGCCTCGCGCGCCGCGTGGGCGAGGTCCGGGACGGGGAGGAGGACGCCGGTCTCGTTGTTCGCGCGCATCGCGCAGGCGAGGGCCACGTCCGCGCCGAGCGCGGCGCGGAACCGCTCCGGGTCGACGAGCCCGCGGCGGTCCACCGGCACGACCGTGAGCGGCGTGCCGGTCCGCTCGAGCGCGCGGGCGAGCGAGAGCACGCAGGGGTGCTCGACCGCGGTGACGACGAGGCGGCGGCGTCCGGCGGGCGCGCGGGCGAGCACGCCGCGGATGGCGAGCGCGGCGGACTCGGTCGCGCCGCTCGTGAAGACGAGGTCGGCGGGCGCCGCCCCGAGGGCGGCCGCCACCTGGCCGCGGGCGCGGTCGAGGACGTCGCGGGCGGCGCGGCCGGCGGCGTGCACCGAGCTCGGGTTCCCGAACACCTCGAGCGCCGCGCGGACCGCCGCGATCGCCTCGGGGCGCATGGGGGTGATGGCGTTGTGGTCGAGGTAGATCAAACCAGGTTGCGGACCTTCCGCGCGCTCACCCCGAAAGCGTCGAGGAAGCTCCGGACGACGTCCTCGCGGAGGCGCTTCTTCGCCGCGCCGGAGAGGCCCTTCATCGGCAGCCGCGCGCCGGCCATGGTCCCGTGGCCGCCCGCCGAGCCGCCCTTCGCCTCGATGACCTCGCGGATGAGCCGGCCCGCGTTCATGCGCCGGTCGCCCGTCCGGACCGAGAAGTAGAGCTGGTCCTCGTACTCCGCGAAGGCGAGCGACCAGCGCATGCCCTCGAGGTACATGAACCGCTCGGCGATCTCCGCGACCATGTCGGGCGTGTAGATCTCGCCGAGGTCGCAGATCACGACCTCGTCCTCGTAGACGTGCGCCTTCTCGATCGCCACGTGGTAGAGGCGGAAGTAGTCCTCGGGGAGCCGGGGGTGCTCGATCTCGCCGAGCGCCTCCTTGTCCACCATCGGGAAGAGCCAGAGGTAGGCGTCGACGTCGATGTCCGTGGTCTGCCGGCCGAGGTCGCGCGTGTCCGCCTTGATCCCGTAGAAGAGGGCCGTCGCGACGGGCGCCGGCATCTCGAGCCCGCTCGCGCGGAAGTACTCGGCGAGCACGGTGGAGGTCGCGCCGAGCGGGCCGCCGACGTCGGCGATGGGGGCGAGGTGCGAGTCGGGCCGCTCCGGGTGGTGGTCGATGACGACGTCGGGGAAGTGGCGCGCCGGCAGCGAGTGGTTTCCCTGCTCCGGCTGGGTGTCGACCATGCAGATGAGGTCGTACTCGTCGAACACGACGCGCGAGACCGGCACGACCGGGAGCTTCAGCACGCGGACGAGGGCGCGGTTCTCCGCGCGGCCGACGATGCCGCCGTAGGCGACGATCGCCTCGACCCCGGCGAGCTTGTCGAGGAGGTGGGCGAGCGCGACGCCGGCCGCGATGGAGTCGGGGTCCGGGTTGTCGTGCGTGAGGATCAGCGCGCGCTTGTGCGAGCGGGCGTACTCGATGAGGCGGTCGAGCTTCGCCTTCGTGCTCGCCACGTGGCGCGGGTAGAGCGCCATCCTGGCGGAGCGCACGGGCGGCCGCGCACGTGATCGAGTCGGCTCTTCGTTCGGTTGGCGCATGGGATGGGGAGACTTCATCGGCGACGGACGAGGCCGCGGAGGACCTCGATGTTCTCCTTCCAGCGAGACTCGGTCTCCACGAACCCGGGCAGCTCCGCGAACCGGGCGTCGTTGACGAGGAGGCGAAACGGAGCGAGACCCATCGCTCCCTCCCCGATGTGCTCGTGCCGATCGACCCGGCACCCGAGCGGCTTCTTCGAGTCGTTCAGGTGGAACGCTCGCACGTGCGCGAGGCCGACCACCCGGTCGAGCTCCTCGAACGTCTGCGCGTAGCCGGCCTCGGTCGTGAGGTCGTAGCCCGCCGCGAAGAGGTGGCAGGTGTCCACGCAGACGCCGACGCGCCTGCGCGGGGCGGCGGGGATCGCTGCGCGGATGGCGGCGAGGTGCTCGAACCGCCAGCCCAGGCTGGTCCCCTGGCCGGCGGTGGTCTCGACGAGCAGGCGCGTCTTCCCCGGGACCGCGTCGAGCGCGCGCTCGATGGCCTCCGCGACGAGCTTTAACCCCTCGGTCTCCACGCCGTGGCTGCCGGGGTGGAAGATGAGGTGGGGGATCCCGAGCTGGGCACAGCGGCCGAGCTCGTCGGCGAGGCCCTCCCAGCTCTTGTTCCGGATCTCGGGGTCCTGCGCCGCGCAGTTGATGAGGTAGGAGGAGTGGGCGGCGGTGGGGAGCTTCGTCCGCCTGGCCTCGCCCTTGAAACGGGCGACGTCGTCGTCCTCGAGCGGCTTCGCCGCCCACCCACGCGCGTTGCGCGTGAAGATCTGCAGGCAGGCCGCGCCGTCCGCTTCGGCGCGGGAGAAAGCGGTCGACACTCCGCCTGCGATGCCTTCGTGGGCTCCGAGGTACATTGGGCGCGCATCTATACAATAGGCGGGCGTGGCCTCGCCATGCTCGCCCCGATCGTCCCGACCGGGACGAAAAGCTCAAACGATGCGCACCCTTGGCCGCACTGCGGGCGCCTGTCCCAGGGCAGGCCCGCCGCGCCGATCTCCTCCGAGCTCCTCCCGAGAGTGAAACGATACACCCGGTCGGGGGACTCCCCGACCGGGCGCAGAACTGCCGGAACGAGGTCCGGAGCGGCTAGCGGGCAGCCTTCTTGGCCCGGACGTTCGCCGCGAAGAACTTCTCGGCCTGCTCGAGCGCGTTGTCGAGCGCCTCCACGGTGAGGTCCCGCAGCACCGTCTCCGCGAAGCGCAGCGAGTCGTAGTACCGCTGCCGATCGGTGGAGTGGACGATGAGCAGGAGCGGGTAGCCGGCGTGCAGGAACAGGAGGTTCGCGAGCAGCCGGGCGATGCGGCCGGACTGGTCGGTGTACGGGAACACCTGCATGAAGCCGTGCTGCAGCCGCGCGACCTGCTGGATCGGGTGCAGGTGACGGAACTCCGCCGTCTCCGTCGCCTCGAGGACCTTCTCGAGACCGGCCGGGATCTTGGCCGGCTGCGCGATCTCGTGGAAGTACGCCCGGTGAAGGGGCATGTCCTTCCGGAAGTCGGGCGGCGTCTTCTCCGGCCCGCCGCACAGCGTCTCGTAGAGCCGCTTCACGAGCGCGACGGTGAGCTTGGGTCGCTTGGCCTTCGCCTCCTCGCGGACGAGGTCGAGGGCGGTCTTGTGGTTCCGCAGCGCCGAGAGGGCGGTGACGAACGTCGCGTCCGCGAGCGGCTGGTTGGCGAGCGCGGCCGCGAGCTCCTGGGGCGTGTAGACGACGCCCTCGAGCGCGTTCTCGTGGTACAGCCACGACAGCTCGTACTTCTGGAGGAAATCCGCGCCGACCTCGGGTGCGCTCTGCATCCGGTCGCCGAGATCCTCCATGCGATCGTCGATGTCGACGTATCGGGTCCGCATTTTTTCGTGCTCCTCGAGCCCCGGCGGTCTTCGCGGGAGCCTTGCCCGGTGACCAGCCTCAAGTGCATGTATTGTGGGGTGATTTTCAGGTCATCCTGACCGGAAGCCGCGCGCAATCTAGCCGAAGGCTTCGCCCATCGTCAACCCAACATCGACCTCGGCGGTTGGAACGGGCTCTCGGCCGGTTTTGTTCCGCGCGCTCGCACGGCCGCCCGGACCACGTCGGGCCGAGCAAAGAGAACGTTCATAATTCGACTGGTTACGTGGAGGAGCCGGGCGTCCCGATGTGATGACCCTCTTGGGGCAGCCTGCGCCTCCCACGGGCGCGCTGGTCCCAGAAAGGGAGACGCCGCCGGCGGGAGCGCGGCGGCGTCGGAGCGGGCTCGTCTCGCGACGATGGCGCCCTTCGAGGCGGAGGGTCAGTACGCCGTGAGCCACTCCCGGTAGCGCGGCTCCTCGCCCCGCACGGCCCGGAAGAAGGTCTCCTGGACCTTCTTCACGACCGGCCCCGGCTCGCCCCTGCCGATGCGGCGGCCGTCCACCTCGCGCACCGGGGTCACCTCGGCGGCCGTGCCGGTCATGAAGAGCTCGTCGGCGAGGTACATGGTGTCGCGAGTGAACTTCTCCTCGCGCACCGGGATCCCGAGGTCGCGCGCGATGCGGAGGATCGAGTCGCGGGTGATGCCGGCGAGGACCGGCGACGAGAGCGGCGGCGTCTGCAGCACGCCGTTCTTCACGATGAAGATGTTCTCGCCCGCGCCCTCGGCCACGTACCCCTCGGTGTCGAGCAGGATCGCCTCGTCGAAGCCGCTCAGGGCCGCCTCGCGGGTGGCGAGGAACGAGTTCACGTACTGGCCCGAGATCTTGGCGCGGACCAGGTTCACGTTGACGTGCATGCGCGTGAAGGAGGAGACCTTGGCGCGGATGCCGCGCTTCAGGCCCTCCTCGGAGAGGTAGGCGCCCCAGGGCCAGGCGGCGACCATGACCTGGACCGGGTTCACCGCGCCGACGCCCATGGCCCCCGCGCCGAAGAACGCGAGCGGCCGGAGGTAGCCGGCGTCGAGCTTGTTCGCCTTGAGCGTCTCGATGCAGGCCTGCTCGACCTGCTCGACCGAGTAGGGGATCTCCATCAGCACGATGTGCGCGGAGTCGAAGAGCCGCTGCACGTGCTCGTGCAGCCGGAACACGGCCGGGCGACCGTCCGCGCCGCGATACGCGCGGATGCCCTCGAAGACGCCCATGCCGTAGTGCAGGGCGTGGGTGAGGGCGTGGACCTTCGCGTCCTCGAAGGCGACGAGCTTTCCGTCGAGCCAGATCTTGTCCGCCTTGATCATGCCGGCCTTCCCGCTTTCTGTGGTGGTGGGGGTCGAACATGCCCGACGGCGGGGGGCGTTTCAAGGGCCGGGGCGGGCGCGCGCGGCGGGGGCAGCCCTCAGACGGCGAGCGGGGGGAAGGGCCGGCACATGCGCGCGATGAACGGCATGTCCGGGTGGAGCTCGGCCTTGCCCGCCTGGATGGCCCGCTGGAGCGCGCGCTCGGAGGGCACGACCTCCACCGGCGAGAGCACCTGCGCGAACGAGCGGTGGTGGTGCACGAAGGGCCGGTTGCGCGCGACGTTCTGGGCGGCGAGCTGCTCGAGGCCGAACCAGAGCGGCTGGGTGAGCTTCGGCCCGAAGCCCTCGAGCGCCAGCACGAACGCGTTCCGCGCGCCGATGGCGCCGCGCTGCACGGTGGCCCACGCCTCGCGCGCGGGGAGGTTGTCCACGAGCCCGCCGTCGACCAGCCGGAACAGGTCGTGGCGCTCGAAGAGCTCCGCGAGGAGCCGGTGCATGCGCTCGTCGTCGCGCAGCACGTCGTAGTGGATGACGCCCGGCAGCGCGGAGGAGAAGCCGACCGCGTCGATGGCGTCGAACGAGCGGGTCCCGTCGTCGCCGCCGAGGTAGAGGCGGGCGAAGCGGTCGCGCTGCACGATGAGCTCTCCGACCGCCTCGAAGACCTCCGCCATCATCCGCTTCACGACGTGCGGGCGGGCCTCGCGGCCGTGCAGGTCGAGGAGGTGCTCGTAGTAGCTCGGGTCGCGCGGGAGGGCGCCGTTGCGGATGCCGGTGACCGCGACCACGAGCGGGACGGCGAGCTGGCCGAGCGTGAGCGGGTGGCCGTCGGGGCCGCGCAGGAACTCGCCGATGGCGGCGCGCAGGTAGAGCCGCATCGCCGCGGGCAGGCCGTAGCGCGAGCCGGTCTGGAGGAAGCGGAAGATCGAGCGGAACGAGAGCGAGCGCATCGCCTCGTCCACGTCCGTCGGGTGCCACCGCAGGCGGCGCGCGCGGAAGAGGAGGAGCACCGCGCCCATGCTCGTGCCGGCGAGGAGCCGCGGCACGAGGCCGTACTGCTCGAGGAGGGCGAAGGCGCCGAGATAGGACCAGGCGACGCCGCCCCCGCCGCCCGCCACGAGCACGAGCGCCTTCTCGCAGACCTCGCGGTCGATGGCCTCGGGCGGCAGCCGCCCGGCGAAGGCCGCCGCGGCGCGGCCGCGCCAGGCGCGCGCGTGCAGCGAGAGGCCGGGGACGACGCGGGCGACCGCGGCGCGGTCGATGCCGCCCTTGCCGAGCAGGGCGGGCAGCGCGAGCGCCCGGACGTCCTCGCGGAACGGCGCGAGGAGGCCGGAGAGGTCCACGTCCCCGCCGTCGGGAGCGCGGACGAGCGTGGTGCGGGCCAGGTTGAGCGCGTAGCGGAGCGCGGCCTCGTCCGGCTCGGAGAGCCAGGGCGAGCTCGACACCACGTCGCGGACGAGCGCGGCCTCCGCCTCGCAGAAGGGCCGGAGGTCCTGGTGCAGCGCGTCGAGGGCGTCGTCGGAGGGCAAGGCGGCGGGGATTGTAGACGAGTCCCCTCCGGCGACGAAAACCGCCGGGACGGCCTACCCAGGCCCCGTCAGCGCACCACGGCGTCGAACGCCTGGCGGACCGCGCCGGTGGTGCGCGCGTAGTCCGCGAGGAACCGGTCGCCGGGCGCGGGGCCGTAGTACCCGAGCCGGCGCGCGAGCTGGTGGAGCGGCGGGCCGCTCTCGGGGAGGTGGTCGATCGCGAAGTCGTGGACGATCCGGAGCCGGAGCTCGACCCTTCGCAGGAACTCGTAGCCGCGCGCGAGCGCCTCGAACTCCGCCTCGCGCAACAGCCCCGCGGCCCGGAGCCGCTCGAGGGCGACCGGCGTGGAGCCGGTGCGGATCTCGGGGTGCGCGTTGCCGTGGGCGAGCTGGAGGAACTGCGCGGCGAACTCCACGTCCACGAGGCCGCCGTGTCCGGTCTTCGGGTTCTTGCCTCGCGAGGCCTCCTTGGCGAGCTCGCTCTCCATCCGCTCCCGCATGCGACGGATCTCGGCGGCGAGCTGGGCGCGATCCTCGCGGGGCCCGTACACGGCCGGCACGATCACCTGGGCCTCGATCTCGGCGAACGGCGCGGGATCGCCCGCCACGTGCCGCGCGCGGAGGAGCGCCTGCCGCTCCCAGAGCTGGCTGCGCACCCCGCCGGCGGCGCCGTCGCGCGCGCCGCCGCCCGGGAGCGCCTCGCCCATGTGGTAGCGCGTGAACCCCTCCGTGCCGATGACGAGCGCGCCCTGGTTGCCGGACGGGCGGAGCCGCGTGTCGATGGCGAAGAGGCGCCCCTCGCGGAGAGGCATCTGCAGGAAGGACATGAAGCGCTGCGCGAGCCGGGCGTAGGCGGTGTGGTGCTCGCCGCCGCCGCCGCGGTAGAGGAACACGAGGTCGAGGTCGGAGTGGTAGCCGAGCTCGCGCCCGCCGAGCTTGCCCATGCCGACGACGCAGAGCCGCGAGGGCGGCAGCATCCCCTTCGCGCGCGCCTCGCCCTCGGCGAGCTCCAGGCAGCGCTCGAGGCAGACCTCGGCGAGGTCCGAGAGCTGGCGCGCGATGGAGGGCAGGTCGATCGTGCCCGCGATGTCGTGGATCGCGATGCGCAGGACCTCCTCGTTCTTGAAGCGCCGGAGCTCGCCGAGCTGGCGCTCCAGGAGGTCGTCCGCCTCGAGGTCGGACGGGAGCGCGGCGAGCCGCTCCTCGAGGTCGGTGCGGAAGCGGGCCGCGTCCTTCTCGAGCAGGACCTGATCCTGCCGGAGCAGCATGTCGATGAGCTCCGGGTGGCGCAGGAAGCGCTTCGACAGGAAGTCGGAGGTGCCGAAGAGCGCGAGCAGGAGCCGCGAGACGCGCCGGTGCTGGGCGAGCATGCGGAAGTACGGCTCGGGGTTCGAGAGCGCGGCGGCGAAGTCGGCGAGGTGGGAGAGCGCCTGGTCGGGATCGGGCGTGCCGAGCGCGTCGGAGAGGAGCGCGACCGCAGCGGCGGGATCGCCGTGGGGCGAGAAGGGCGTGCGCCGCCGGGCCATGGCGTCGATCGCGGCGAGGACGCGATCGGGGTCCACGAGGCCGCGCCGCGACGCGATCTCTGCCCGGCGCGCCGCCTCGACGTCGGGATCGGCGAGGAGCGCCAGCTCCGGGTCGAGCGGCGCCTCCTCGGCCGCCGCCCCGAGGAGCCCGCCGAAGAGCTTCGCCACCCGCTCGCGGTGCGCCGCGAGGGCGGCCTCGAACGCCTCCTCCGTCGCGTAGCCCATCCCGCGCGCGAGGCCGAGCCGCTCGCCCGCGGCCGGGAGCCGGTGCGTCTGGGCGCCCTCCACCATCTGGACGCGGTGCTCGGCGCGGCGCAGGAACAGGTACGCGTCCGCGAGCACGTCGCCGTCCTTCGCGGGCACGACGCCGGCGAAGAGGAGGCGATCGAGGGCGGGCAGGACCGCGCGCTCGCGCAGCGCCTTCCCGTCCGGCCGGCCGCCGTGGAGCAGCTGGAGCGCGGAGACGAAGAACTCGGCCTCGCGGATGCCGCCCTTGCCGAGCTTCAGGTCGTCCTTCCCCTCCGCGCCGGCCCGCGCGTCGATGCGCGCCTTCATCGCCTGGATCTCGGCGAGCACGTCGAGATCGAGGCTGCGCCGCCACACGAACGGCTCGAGCTGGCGCAAGAGCTCGTCCCCCACCGCGAGATCGCCCGCCGCCGGGCGCGCCTTCACGAGCGCGTTGCGCTCCCAGGTGCGGCCGAACGACTGGTAGTAGAGCTCCGCGGCGCGGACGCTGTTGACGATGGGGCCGTTCTGCCCGTCGGGCCTGAGGTTCAGGTCCACCCGGAAGACGAACCCGTCCTCGGTGGGCTTCGCGATCGCCTCGGTCACGAGCTCGGCGAGCTTCGCGAAGTAGGCGAAGTGCGTCAGCGGCCGCTCGCCGATCGTCTGTCCGTCCCGGTCGTAGACGTAGACGAGGTCCACGTCGGAGGAGAAGTTGAGCTCGCGCGCGCCGAGCTTCCCCATGGCGATCGCGCAGAAGCCCGCGCCCGGCTCGCGGTCCTCGAGCCCCGCGGGCGCCCCGTGCCGCGCGCGCAGGCGCCGGTCGTGGAACCGGATCGCCGCGTCCAGGCAGGCGGTCGCGAGCGAGGCGAGCTCCGCGGTGACCTCCTTGACCCGGGCGCGCCGGAGATCGCGCAGGGCGATGCGGACGATCTCGCGCGCGCGCAGCGCGCGGAGCAGGCGCAGGAGGCCCGCGACGTCGTCCGGATCGAGCCTCCGCACGGCGCGGGCGAGGAGCCGGCGCAGATCGGCCTCGGAGCGCTCGCGGCCGAGGAACGGCGAGCGCGCGGCGCGGCGGAGGAGGCGCGGGTCCCGCGCGAGGAGCGCCGGGACCATGCGCGACGAGCCTGCGAGGAGGACGAGGGCCTCGAGCAGATCCCGCTCCGCGGGCAGCTCGCCCGCGCCGTCCACGTAGCGCTCGACGCCGGCGAGGGCGAGGTCGGGATCGGCGGCGAGCCGGCACAGCGCGAGCACCTCGTCGAGCCGGTCCGGCGCGCGGCGCCCGAGGCGCGCGAGGCGCTCCTCCGACTCGGGCGCGCGGGGGGCCGCGGAGGGGAGGCCGGGGATGGCGTGGGCCGGGCGCATGGGGCGGGTCACCCCTCGTCGCCGTCCGGGTCGGGCACGGGCGCGCCCCGCCCCGCGCGCGAGAGCCCGTGCTGCTTGATCTTCTTGTGCAGGTTCGTGCGCTCGACGCCGAGCGCCTGCGCGGCCTGCGTGATGTTCCAGTCGTGCTCCTCGAGCTTCTTCAGGATGTAGTCGCGCTCGACGAGGTCGCGGAGCTCGCGGAGCGGGACCTCGCCGTAGCGCGACAGGTCCGACGCGCCGGCGGCGGGCGCGGCGGCCTGGCGCGGCCCGACCGCCTCGGGCACGTCCGCGGCGGTGATCCGGTCGCCGCTCATGATCACCATCCGCTCGCAGACGTTGCGGAGCTCGCGCACGTTGCCGGGCCAGCGGTAGGCGCGCAGGCGGTCGTACACCTCGGGGTCGATCGCCTTGGGGCGCGTGCCGTTCTCGCGCGCGGCGAGCTGGAAGAACCGCTCGGCGAGGAGCGGTACGTCCTCGAGCCGGTCGCGCAGCGGCGGCGAGACGAGCGGCACCACGTTCAGGCGGAAGAACAGGTCCTCGCGGAACGTCCCCTCGCGGACCTCCGCCTCGAGATCCTTGTTCGTCGCGGCGATGACGCGGACGTCCACGGTGAGGGCGCGCTCGCTGCCGACCCGCACGATCTCGCCGGTCTGGAGGGCGCGCAGCACCTTCGCCTGCGCCGACAGGCTCATGTCGCCGATCTCGTCGAGGAACAGGGTCCCGCCGTGGGCGACCTCGAACTGGCCGCGCCGCCGCGCCGCCGCCCCGGAGAAGCTGCCCTTCTCGTGGCCGAAGAGCTCGCTCTCGATGAGCTCGGAGGGGATGGCCGCGCAGTTGACCTTGACGAACGGCCCCTGCGCCCGCTTCGACTGCCGGTGGATCTCCGCGGCGACCAGCTCCTTGCCCGTGCCGGACTCGCCGAGGACGAGCACCCGGCCGCTCGTCGGGGCGACCTTGGCGATGTCCTCGCGCAGCCGCCGCATGGCCGGGCTCTCGCCGAGCATCTCGTCCTGGAACTTCCGCTCCCGGGAGGCGAGGACCTGGACCTTCTCCTCCAGCGAGCGCCGGGCGAGCGCGTTCTTCACCGAGACGAGCACGCGGTCGCGGTCGACCGGCTTCGAGAAGAAGTCGGTCGCGCCGCGCTTCACCGCGTCGACCACGTCGCTCGTGTCGGCGTGGCCGCTGATGACCACCACCGGCAGGTCCCGCCACAGCTCGCGCGCGCGGGAGAGCAGGGCGAGCCCGTCCATGCCGGGCAGGCGGATGTCGAAGATGCCGAGATCGACCGGCTCCCCCTCGAGGATCTTGAGCGCGTCCTCCGCGCTCTCGGCCTCCGAGACCGCGTAGCCCTCCGCCTCGAGGACCATGCGCAGCGTGCGGCGGATGTTGCGCTCGTCGTCCACCACGAGCACGGTCGGCTTCGTCGCGTCCATGGGGCGGGGATTATAAGGCCGGGCCGGGGCGGCCGCGCGAATCGGCCGCCGCCGGGAGCGCCTTCCCCGCGCGCCGCGTCAGCGATCGGCCGGGCGGGAGAGGATCACGAGGGAGCGCGCCTCGACCGGCACGGCGCCACGCGCCTTCACGTGCTCGTGCTTCTCCTCGGACGCGCCGGCGGTGTCCACGAGCACCTGCCACTCCTGCCCCCAGTCCACGTCGGGCAGGACGTAGGTGACGGGCTCGTGCCAGGCGTTGAGGAGGACGAGCAGGGAGTCGCCCATGATCCGCTCGCCCCGCTCGTCCGGCGTCGCGATCTGGTCGCCGCCGAGGAGGAAGGCGACCGACCTCGCGAACGGCTTCTGCCAGTCCTCCTCCGTCATCTCCGAGCCGTCGGGGCGGAACCAGGCGAGGTCCTTGAGCGACGAGTCCCACGGGTGGCCGCCGCGGAAGAACCGGCGCCGCTGCAGCACCGGCTGCTCCATCCGCAGCTTGACCATCCTGCGCACGAAGGCGAGGAAGGCGCGGCGGCGCTCGTCGAGGTTCCAGTCGAGCCAGGAGAGCTCGTCGTCGTGGCAGTACGCGTTGTTGTTGCCCCCCTGCGTCTTCCCCAGCTCGTCGCCGGCGGCGATCATGGGGACGCCCTGCGACACGAGCAGGGTCGCCATGAGGTTCCGCATCTGCCGGTCGCGCAGGGCGAGGATGGCGGGGTCGTCCGTCTCGCCCTCCGCCCCGCAGTTCCAGGAGTGGTTGTCGTCGGCGCCGTCCCGGTTCTCCTCGAGGTTCGCCTCGTTGTGCTTGTGGTCGAAGCTGACGAGGTCGCGCAGCGTGAAGCCGTCGTGGGCGGTGACGAAGTTCACGCTCGCGTAGATCTTCCGGCCGGCCCCCTCGTAGAGGTCGGCGGAGCCGGTCAGGCGGTAGCCCATCTCGCTCGCGAGCTCCTCGTCCCCCTTCCAGAAGCGGCGCACGACGTCGCGGTACTTGCCGTTCCACTCCGACCAGCGCACCGGGAACGCGCCCACCTTGTAGCCGTCCGGGCCGAGGTCCCACGGCTCGGAGATGAGCTTCACCCGCTCGAGCACCGGATCCTGGTGGACGGCGACGAGGAAGCGCGACGCCTCGTCGAAGAGCTCGGGATCGCGGGCGAGCGTGACGGCGAGGTCGAAGCGGAAGCCGTCGACGTGCATCTCCTCGACCCAGTAGCGGAGCGAGTCCATCACGAGCTTCAGCGTCTGCGGGTTCGTCGTGTCGAGCGAGTTCCCGCAGCCGGTCGCGTCCCAGTAGTGGCGGGGCGACTCGTCGACGAGCCGGTAGTAGCTGCGGTTGTCGAGCCCCTTCAGCGAGAGCGTCGGGCCGAGGTGGTTCCCCTCGCAGGTGTGGTTGTAGACGACGTCGAGGATCACCTCGATCCCCGCGGCGTGCAGCGCCTTCACCATCTCGCGGAACTCGGTCACCTGCTCGCCGCGGCTGCCGCGGGCGTACCGCTGCTCCGGCGCGAAGAAGCCGAGGGTGGAGTAGCCCCAGTAGTTCGTGAGGCCCTTCGCGTGCAGGAAGGGGTCGTCGAGGTACTCGTGGACCGGCAACAGCTCGACCGCGGTCACGCCGAGCCGCTGCAGGTGGGCGACGGCGGGCGGCGAGCCGAACCCGGCGTAGGTGCCTCGCAGCTCGGGCGGGACCTCGGGGTGACGCGCCGTGAAGCCCTTCACGTGCACCTCGTAGATGAGGCTCCGGTGCAGCGGGGTGCGCGGCGGACGATCGTCGCCCCAGTCGAAGCCCCCGCCCACGACGACGGAGCGCGGGACCGCCGCTGCGCTGTCGCGGTCGTCCATGGCGAGGTCCTGCTCGGGCGCGTCGGGCCGGTAGGCGAAGATCGGACCCGCCAGATCGACCTCGCCCGAGATCGCGCGGGCGTAGGGATCCACGAGCAGCTTCGCGCCGTCGTAGCGGAGGCCCACCTCGGGCTCGTACGGGCCGTGGGCGCGGTAGCCGTACAGCGCCCCCGCCTTCACGCCGGGCAGGTAGCCGTGCCAGACGTGCCCCGTCCGCTCGGTGAGCCGCACGCGGCGCAGCTCGCGCGCGGGATCGGCGGGATCGAAGAGGCAGAGGTCCACCGCGTCCGCCTCGCGCGCGTACACCGCGAAGTTCGTGCCCTCGTCGTCGCAGGTCGCGCCGAGGGGGTGGGGCCGACCCGGCCAGAGCATCTCGTCCGCCATGGGGGGGCCCGCTCCATGTCCGGGCCTCCCTCAAGCTGCTCCCGCACCGGACGGACGGCCATCGGGCAACTGCCCGACCGGCGGGGGCGCGCGCCGGCGCGGGACCGCGACCGGCGGATGGCGTAGTACTCGAACCCGAGTCGCGCATCTCGCCGGGGCGCTCGCGGAGGGCGGCCGCTACGATCCGGAGATGGAACGCATCGTCGAAGTGCAGGTCGTGCTCGACCGGATCTCAGGGCGCCGATGAAGGTCCTCCTCGTCGCGGACGCCCTCGGGGGCGTGTTCACCTACGCGGTCGAGCTCTCGCGCGCGCTCGCCGCCCGGGGCGTCGCCGTGGTGCTCGCCACCGAAGGGCGCCTGCTCACGCCCGACCAGCGACGGGCGCTCGCGGGCATCCCGGGCCTCGTGCACGAGGAGCGCGCCTTTCGGCTCGAGTGGATGGAGGACCCCTGGGAGGACGTCGGCGCCGCGGGCCGCTGGCTCCTCGAGCTCGAGGCGCGCGAGCGCCCCGACGTCGTCCACTCCAACGCGTTCGCGCACGGGGCGCTCCCGTTCCGCGCGCCGAAGCTCGTCATGGGGCACTCCTGCGTGCTGTCGTGGTTCGAGGCGGTCCGGCACGAGGTCGCGCCTCCGGAGTGGAACCACTACCGCGACGTCGTGGCTGCCGGGCTGCGCGGCGCCGACGCGGTCGCGGCGCCGAGCGCGGCGATGGCCGAGGCGCTCGTCCGCCACTACGGCCCGATCCCGCGCCCGACCGTCATCCCCGGCGGCCGCGACCCCGCGCGCTTCCGCCCGCGAGCGAAGGCGGAGCTGGTCCTCGGCGCCGGACGGCTGTGGGACGAGGCGAAGAACGCGGCGGCGCTGGTGCGCATCGCGCCGCGGCTCCGGCTCCCCTGGCGCGTCGCGATCGCCGGCGAGACCGAGGAGCCCGCGCGCGCGACCCGGGCGCCCCGCGTGCCGGAGGCCGGTGGCGGCGCGAAGCTCCTCGGCCACCTGCCGGAGGAGGAGCTCGCCCGATGGATGGGAGAGGCGGCCATCTTCGCGCACCCGGCGCGGTACGAGCCGTTCGGGCTCTCGGTCCTCGAGGCGGCGCTCGCGGGCTGCGCGCTCGTCCTCGGAGACATTCCCAGCCTTCGCGAGAGCTGGGCGGGCGCGGCCGCGTTCGTCACGCCGGGCGAGGACGACGCCCTCGCCGCGGCCATCGGCGCGCTCGCGGCCGACCCCGGACGGCGCGCGCTCCTCGCCGGTCGCGCGCGGGCGCGCGCGCGGCGGTTCAGCCCGAAGCGGATGGCGGACCGGACGCTCGAGCTGTACCGCTCGCTCACCGGCCGCGCCGCTGCCCTCGGAACCCCTCCATGAGGTTCGTCCTCTGCGCGAGACCGGTCGCTCGCCCGCTCGCCGGGCGCTCCGGCGCCCGGGCGCTGGTCGTCGTTTCTGCAGGCTCTGGCTCCCTGGAGCACGAGCGCACGAGCGAGCGCCGCCGTGACCGGCGAGGCCTCGCGCCCGCGGATGGCCGCTCCTGTCGCGGTTACCGATCTCGAACCGGGCGACTGCGTTCGTTCTTACAGTCTGCGTCCGCTCCGGCGGCGCGGCACCCCCCGGTTTTGCGCCAGAAACAGGGGACCTCCTCCCCGGCACGCCCATTGCTCGATGGCTCTGACGCGACATCACCACGAGGCCACCAGGAGGCAGGAACGATGAATCGAACGACCGGCGCGAGCAGCACCCTCGACCAGTACCTCCGCGAGATCAACAAGGTCGCGCTCCTCACCGTGGAAGAGGAGCGTCGCCTGGCCCGCGAGTACCGGGACGAGGGGAAGACGCGCGCCGCCCACCGGCTCGTGGAGGCGAACCTCCGCTTCGTCGTCAAGGTGGCCTTCGAGTACCGCTCCTACGGGCTGCGGATGGCCGACCTCATCCAGGAGGGCAACATCGGCCTCATGAAGGCGGTGCAGAAGTTCGATCCGGACAAGGAGATCCGGCTCATCTCGTACGCGGTCTGGTGGATCCGGGCGTACATCCAGAACCACATCCTGAAGTCCTGGTCGCTCGTGAAGATCGGGACCACGCAGGCGCAGCGGAAGCTCTTCTTCTCGCTCGCCCGCACCCGCCACGAGATCGAGCGCGTGACGCCGGGCGCCGGGCTCGAGTCCGAGGGCATCGACGTGAACCTCGTCGCGAAGAAGCTCCGCGTCCGGGCGAGCGACGTCATCGAGATGCAGCAGCGGATGGAGGGGCGCGATCTCTCGCTCGACGCCCCGGTCGCCGACGGGACGAGCACGCACCTCGAGTTCACCCCGGCCGACGCGGATCCTCAGGACGAGGAGCTCGCCCGCGTCGAGGAGGACGCGATCGTCAACCGGCGCGTGAGCGAGGCGATGGGCCGCCTCGACCCGCGCGAGCGCCACATCGTCGAGGCCCGCATCATGGGCGACGGCAAGGAGACGCTGCGGGATCTCGGCCAGCACTTCGGCTTCTCTCGCGAACGCGCGCGCCAGCTCGAGATCCGTGCGCTGGAGAAGCTCCGCCGCGAGCTGCAGCCGCTCGCCGACGAGATCGGCTACCCGGCGACGATGGGGGCCGAGGCGACGGAGTAGCGCGGCGATCGAGGCCTCGACGGCGCCGCCGCTCCCCACGGGCCGGCGGCGCCGCGCGTCTCGGCGAGGCTCACTTGCGGCTCACCGCGAACGGCGCGAACGCCTGCTGCACGGGCATGAGCTCGAGCGCGTTCACGTTCACGTGGGCGGGACGCGTCACGCACCAGACGATCGCGTCCGCCACGTCCTCGCCCGAGAGCGGGGTCACGCCCTCGTAGACCTTCTTCGCGCGCTCGGCGTCGCCGCCGAACCGCACGAGCGAGAACTCCGTCTCCGCCATCCCGGGCTCGATCGACGTCACCCGGATGGCCGTGCCGAGGAGGTCGGCGCGCAGGTTGAGCGAGAACTGCCGCACGAACGCCTTCGTCGCGCCGTAGACGTTGCCGCCCGGGTACGGGTAGCTCCCCGCGACGGACCCGAGGTTCACGACGTGCCCGCGGTTCCGCTCGACCATCCCGGGCAGCACCGCGCGCGTCACCGTCACGAGGCCGGTGCAGTTCGTCGCGATCATCGTCTCCCACTCGTCGAGCGACGCGCGCTGGGCGGGCTCGAGCCCGAGCGCCAGCCCCGCGTTGTTGACGAGCACGTCGATCGCCGCGAACCCCGGGGGGAGGCCGGAGATCGCCGCCTCGACCGCGCCCCGGTCGCGCACGTCGAGCACGAGCGGGTGGACCCGGCCGCCGCCCCTGGCGGCGAGCGCCTCGAGCCGGTCCTCGCGCCGCCCCGTCGCGACCACCCGCGCGCCCGCGCGGAGGAGCGCCTCCGCGCACGCCGCTCCGAACCCCGCCGTCGCGCCCGTGACCAGCGCGACCTTGCCGTCGAGATCGTATGCCATGGCGGCGGATGCTACAGCGTTGCGCGCTCGAGCTGAACCCGCCGTCGCAGCGGGGACCCGGGCCCGGCCGGGCTCCGCGCCGCCCGCGGGGGGCGACGCCGGGCCCGGGCCCGCCGCGGACCGTCAGGCGGCCCGCTGCGCCTCGGGCGCGAGCGGCAGGGCGATGGTGAAGGACGCGCCGCCGCCCGGGCGATCGCCGACCTGGATCTCGCCGCCGTGCTGGAGGACGATCTTCTTCACGATCGCGAGGCCGAGGCCGGTCCCGCCGACCCCCTTCGTCGTGAAGTACGGATCGAAGATCCGGTCCCAGAGGTCCCGGTCGATGCCGGGCCCCTCGTCCGCGACGGTGAGCACGGCGCGCTCGCGCGTGCGCGCGATGCCGAGGTGGATCCGGGCGCGCGCCGGGCGCGCCGCGTCGATCGCGTTCTGGCAGAGGTTCGTGAGCACCCGGCGCATGAGCTGGCGGTCGAGCGCGACCGGGCAGGGGCCGCTCGCCTTCACGACGGACAGCTCGGCGGCCGCCCCGAGCTGCTTGCTCGTGCGGAGGAACTCCTTCACGAACGCGCCGAGCTCCGACGGCTCGGACCGCACCTCCGGGAGCTTCGCGAACGCCGAGAACTCGTCCACGAGCCGCTGCAGCGTGCCGATCTCCTCGCGCACGATCTCGCCCGCCTCGCCGAGCAGCTTGCCGAAGTCGGGGTCCCGGACCCGGGTTGCCTTCCAGCGCGCCTCGAGCTGCTGGAACGCGAGCTTCATCGGCGTCAGCGGGTTCTTGATCTCGTGGGCGAGCCGGCGCGCGACGTCCTGCCAGCCCGAGATCTTCTCGAGGTAGACGATCCGGTCGCGGCTCTCCCGCACCTCGCGGACCATGGCGTTGAACGCGCGGGCGAGGCCGGCGACCTCGTCGTTCGCCCGCCCGGGATCGACCTGGACCGAGAGGTCGCCCGAGGCGAGCTGGCGGACCGCCCCGACGAGCCGCGTGACCCGCCGGGTGGTGCGGCGCGCGAGCAGGATGCCGATCGCGGCCGCCCCCGCCGCCCACGCGACGAGGAGGAGCGCGAAGGCGCGCACGTAGCTGCGCCGGATCTCCGAGCGGAGCGCGTCCACGCCCTGGACGAGCTCGCCCACCTCGCGCGCCTCGCCGAGCTCGGCGAAGTAGCGCGCCTCGATGGCGAACGTGCAGTCGAGGCGTCCGCCGCCGGGGAGCGCCACCCGCGCCGGCGCCTCCCGCCACTCGCCCTCGGGGTTCTCCGCCTGCGTCTCGGCCTCGGCGACGACCGCGCCGTCCGCGGCGTGGAGCGACACGCGCCGGAGCCGCGGCGTCTTCGCGAGCGCCGACTCGAGATACGCGTGCGTCCGCCCGCGGTCCCTGGGGAGCCCGCGCGCGAGCGCGCGCGCCTGCTCGGCGTAGAGCTGCTTGCGGGCCTGGAAGAGGTCGCCGTACAGCGCGGGCACCGCCTCGAGCCGCTCCACCACGCGGGGGTCGAGGCCGAGCGCGAGGTTCTCCTCGGCGAGCTTCCCGGCGAGGAGGAGCGCGCCGAGGAGCGGCAGCGTCGCCGAGACCACGAGGGCGACCGCGATCTTCGCCTCGAACCGGGAGACGCGGAGCGCGCCGGCCGCGCGGCGGACGAGGGAGGGCGCGCCGCTCACCGCCCCGCCCCCGACGCCGCGGCGCCCGGCGCGAACGAGCGCGAGCGGAAGAGGTGCACGTCGCTGCCGGGATCGGGCTCGCGCAGGAGGAAGCTCGCGACGGCGCCGAGCACGCTGCGCGTCCCGCCCGAGGTGCGGGTGCCGGCGGCGGGGTTCGCGATGTACTCGCGCGTGCGCTGGAGCTGCTCGCGCGAGACGGGGTTCACCTCGACGCGCGCCTCGAGGTGGTAGGGCGCCCCGGGCAGCGCCTGCACCGGACCCAGGTCGACGCCGCGCGCCTCGGAGAGGAACCGGCGCAGCGCCGCGAAGTCCGGCAGCACGTAGTGCACGCCCTGGGGCGCGCGCGGGTCCTTCACCGTCACCGCGTACGTCTCCTCCCAGACGTCGAAGAGGATCTCCACGACCCGCCCGTAGAGCGCGGCCGGCGCGCGGGACCCGTCGGGCACGACCGAGACGTAGATCGCGACGACGTTCGTGAGCCCGTTGCCGAAGTCGCGCTCGGTCGCGGCCGGGAACGCGGCGGAGAGATCGAGGCTCGCCTCGACGCGGCCGGCGCGCGGAGCGACCCGGGCGGCGAGCGGCTCGGGCGGGCCGGCGGCCACGGCGCCCAGCGCGGCCGCGGCGCCGAGGGCGGCGAGGAGGTGGCGCACGGCGCGGCCGGTCCTGCGGGGAGCGCGCGTCACAGCAGGTTGTCCACCGCGTAGCCGAGCGACGCGTTGAAGACGCCGACGGGCGTGTCGAGGCGGAGCGCGAGCTCGGCCGAGACGGGGGTGCGGGAGAAGCGGGTCCGCGCGCCGCCGAGCACCTGGGAGGAGTAGACGCCGCGCGCGCCGAGCGCGAGGTAGCCGCGCCGGAAGAAGGCCTGCCGCTGCCAGAGCGGCACGGCGTACTCGAGGCCGCCCATGGCGACGAACGCGTCGTAGCGCGAGTCGGTCGAGAAGTTGAGCTCGAGCGAGCGCGCCAGGGCGGGACCCACGGCGAAGTAGGCGAGGTCCGCCGGGTAGAAGCGCTCGAAGAACGGCGCGCCGCCCTGCGCGGCGCCCAGCGTCGCCTGGAGGCGGAGGGGGAGGTCGAGGAGCCCGAACGCCGTCTCGAGCTGGAGGAGGTAGCGGCTGTACTCGTAGTCGCCGCCGAGCACGCGCGAGCCGAACGTCACCTGGGCGAGGCCGCGGAGGCCCTCGCGCGGCAGGAAGAAGTCGTCGCGCGTGTCGATCTCGTAGGTCCCCGTCAGCGCCGAGAGGCGCGAGCGGCCGGGCCGGAGCGCCGGCAGGTTCTCGGGCGCGGCCGGCGTGCCCCCGGCGGAGAGCTCCCGGAGGGCCTCGTACCGGTAGCTCGCGAGGAGCCGCTCGAAGGCGCCGGGGCGGATGCCGATGGTGCCCTCGAACGAGGCGCGCTGGTAGCGGAGCCGCGGCGCCGCGCCGAAGTCGTCCGAGAAGGCGTCGCAGTCCGGGTCGCCGCAGGCGAGCTCCTCCCCGCGCACGAAGAGGACGGTCGCGCCGAGGACGAGGCCGCGCTCGCCCCGCGCCCCGCGGCGGGCGAGCGGCAGGTCGGGCGCGAAGAAGCTGCCTCGCACCGCGAAGCGGCCGGGATCCTGCGGCCGGCCCGCGGGCGAGCCGCCGTAGACGAACGCGCCCGAGAGGCCGAAGCCCCGGCCGAGGAAGTTCTGCTGCGAGAGGCCGAGGCCGCCGTAGATGGGCTGCGGCCCCGTCGACCCCAGGACGAGATCCGTGACGAGGAGCGTGTTCCGCTCGACCACCTCGACCACGAGCACCACGAGGCCGCGCTCGCTCCCGCGCTCGACCCGCGTCTCGACCTTGGAGAACCAGCCGAGCTGGAGGAGCCGCAGCCGCGACAGGAGCACGCGCTCCTCGTCGAGCAGGTCGCCCTCCGTGACGAGCAGGTGGCGGCGCACCTCCGGCTCGCGCGCGTGGTGCAGCCCGGAGACGACCACCCGCTCGATGGTGTAGCGCCGCGGGAGGGGCGAGAGGTCGGGCTCGGGCGCGTCGACCGCCGGGGCGGCGATCGGCGGGGGCTCCGGCGCGGCCGGGGCAGCGGCGGCCTGCCCGAGGGCGAGCGCCAGCAGGGCGGGGACGAGCGCGGTCATCGGCGGGCGATTGTAGGCGAAGAGCGGCCCGCTGACCTGGACGCTGCGCTCGGATTGTCTATTCAGCCCGCGGCGGGGGCCTCCCTCAGCGGGCGGCGGGGCCATTCGGCCCGCGGCGGAGGGCGAGGCAGGCCTCGAGGGTCTCCACGTCGAGTGGATCCGCCGCGAGCGCGGCCTCGTACGCTGCGAGGGCGGCGGCCGCGTTCCCGAGCTTGCGGGCGACCTCGGCGCGCGCGCGCTGGCGGCTCGCCTCGGCGCCGCGCGCGGGCGCCGCCCGGAGGAGCTCCGCCCGCCGCGACTCGAGCAGGGCGCGGGGGACGCCCGCGGCGAGGCAGCGCGAGACGCCGAGGGCGTTGCCGCGCTCGGCGTCGTGGGCGAGGCGGGCCGCGGGGGTCGCGAGCGCCGCCTGCGCCGCCTCGAGGCGTACGAGGAGCGCGGTCGCCCGGGCCGGGTGATCGGCCGCGAGCGGCCGGAGCCGGAGCGCCTCGAGCGACTCCCGCAGCCCCCGGGCGGCGCGCCGCACGTCGGCGAACTCCGCGTCGAGCGGCACGGCGAGGAACGCGTAGTGGCTCGCGGAGGCGCGGGCCTCGAGGGCGCGCAGGAGCGGCTCCCCCGTGGGACCCGCCGCCGGCGGCGGGGTCGCGCGGCGCTGGGTGTCGGCGAGCGTCGCGAGCGCGGCGCGGTCCGCGGGCGCGAGGTCCACGAACTGCACCGCGAAGCCGGGGTCCATCCGCCAGGCGGCGGCCTCGGCGGCGGACACGTGGCGCACCACCTCGGCGGACAGCCCGAGCGGCGCGCGCAGCGAGGGGTGCGCGAGGGTGAGCCGGAGCCGCGAGAGGAGCGGCGGGAGCGCCGCGTCGCCGCGGAGGAAGGCGCCGCTCCGGGTGAGCTCGCGGACGGCGAGGCGCACCGGGGGGGCGCCTCCGGCGCACACCTCCGCCTCGACGGCGGCCTCCCGGGCGGCGTCCGCACCGCGCGGGACCGGTGCCGCGCCCGCGGCGGGAGCCGGGGAGGGCGTGCGAGCCGGGAGCTCCGCGCGCGCCTCGCGGAGCGCGGCGGCGAACGTGGCCATGTCCGCGAAGCGAGCATCGGGGTCCTTCTCGAGGGCGCGGAGGATGGCCCGCTCGAGCGCCGGGGCGACCGGGGCGAGCTCGGATGGGCGGGGGGGGACCGCCTCGAGGTGCGCGAGGAGGAGCGCCGCGAGGCTCCTCCCCGCGAAGGGGAGACGCCCGGTGGCGAGCTCGAAGGCGATGACGCCCAGCGCATAGACGTCCGTCCGCGCGTCGATCGGACCGTCCTCGCACTGCTCGGGCGCCATGTACTCGGGGGTCCCGACGATCAACCCCGCCTCGGTGCGGCCGGCGACGCGGGCGCCGCGCAGCTTCGCGATGCCGAAGTCGACGAGCTTGACGAAGTTCCGGCGGCCGCGGCGGTTCACGAGGAAGACGTTCTCGGGCTTCAGGTCGCGGTGGACGACGCCCCGCTCGTGCGCGCACTGGAGCGCGTCGCAGAGCTGCAGGAGGACGTCGAGGGCGGTCGCGGGGTCGAGCGGACCTCCGCGGACCCGCTCGGCGAGCGTCTCGCCGTCGAGGAGCTCCATCACGTAGTAGAAGCGACCCGGCGGGAGCACCGAGAGGTCGTAGATGCCGACGATGTTCTCGTGCCCGATGAGGTTCACCGCCCGCGCCTCGTCGTAGAAGCGCGAGACGACCTGCGCGTCCGCCGACATCGCCTCGTGCAGGAACTTCACCGCGACGCGGCTGCCGATCACGGGATGCTCGGCGAGGTACACGGTGCCCATCCCGCCGCGGCCGAGGAGCCTCGAGATCCTAAAGCTGCCAACCTGCGTCCCCAGGAGCGGATCGACCGCCGCGACCTGCGCCGCGGGCGCCCGCGCCGGGCCGGATCCACCGCCGAAGGCGAGCGTCGGCAGGGGAGACGAGCAGGACGCATCCGCGGGGTGCGCGCCGCCGCACCTCGCGCACGGCTCGAGTCCCCTCGTGGTCGACGTTGCCCGACGGTGCATGAGGCCCCCACCGTTGCGAGATTCGAGCGTAGCAGAGGCGGACGGCCGGCCCAGCCCCGCGCAGGGGGGACACGCGACGCGAACGCCGCCGCCCGCGCGCTGCCGACCCGGGAAACCCCTTGCGGACCGCGGCCAACCCGGATTTCTCTCGAACACTGCCATGGCCGACTTCAGGAAGATGACCGTCGAGAGCTTGCGCGAGCTCGCCCGGAAGGTGCTGGGTCCGGGCCAGTCCAGGAAGACCAAGGGCGAGCTGGTCGCGGCGCTCGAGGCCGCGGAGAAGAAGACGGGCCGCGCGGTGAAGACCGCG
>NZ_JALCYX010000129.1:0-6393 GCF_022690695.1 Anaeromyxobacter sp. SG17 | reverse complement strand
CGGGACGAGCGCGAGGAGGAGCAGGAGCGCGGCCGCCGAGAGCTCGGCGGCGGAGGCGGCGCGATCCGAGCCGCCACGCGCCGCGTAGACGAGCCAGAGCGCGGGCACGCCGAGCGCGAAGCGGGCGCGCGGCCACTCCAGGGCGGCGACCGTGGCGATGCACACGAGCAGGCCCATCGCCACGTCGTGCAGGATCGGCCCGACCGCGCCGTACCCGAGCACGAGCGGCGCCAGCATGAGCGCGAGGCCCACCGCGAAGCTCGCCCAGCGCGCGTACATTCGAAGGGAAGGTGGCGGCGCGCCCGTGCTCTTTCAAGCCACGCTCGCCGGGCGGGCTGCTGGCGAGCCGACCGGGCGAGCGCATGCCATGCCGCCGGGATCGTGATCGGCGCGAGGCGCGCCCGGGCCCGCGCAGGGCTCCCGGTCGAAGTACCGGATACAACGCCCTGGCCCCCGTACCACTCGCGGGCGGAAGGACGTCCGCCGCAGCGCCGATATCGTGCGCAGCCGGAAATTGGGCGGGGTCAGGCCCCCCGGCTAGGATGCGCCGACTCCGACCGGTTCCGGCAGGATCGCGGCATGCCCCGCCGTCGAACGGACCGGTCGCGCCCGGACTCCGCCATGACCTACGCCGAGGAACGCGTCGCTTCCGAGATGGGCCGGGTGATGCTCGCGCTCTACCGCGCGGGGATGCAGGTCCGGCTCTGGCCCGACGCGCTGAAGGGGCGGGCGAGCGCCCGTATCGTCCCCGGCCCCTCCGCGAAGCGCCGCCGGGGCGAGGCCCCCCGCGCCGTGACGGGCGTGGGCGACTCGCCCCTCCAGGCCATCTACGCGGCCGTGGAGCGGATGAACGAGCGGTCGGGGGCCATCGTCGTTCCGCTCGAGTGATCCAGCGCGCGAGGCACCCGCGACGAAGACCTACGGGAAGAGCCCATCGAGCTTCTTCTCGATGTCTTCCTGGACCTTCTGGCGCATCGAGCCGGGGATCAGCATCGGGAACTTGAGCTCGACGGTGACCTCCCCGTCGCGCACCTGGTACGCGCCAGAGACGCCCATCTTGGCGACCTTGCCCGTCTTCGACCCGCCGTCCTTCTGGTAGTCGAGCGAGAGCTTCTGGGCGATGCGCTCCATCACCTCGTCGACCTTCTCGTAGATCTCGCCCGCGCTCTTGCCCGGGTACTTCCTCGTGATCTGCGGCATCCGTTCTCCTGTCACTCGTCGATGTAGAGAGTTGGGTCGGTAACACCCGCCTCGTCAAACCCCTTCCGGCGCAGGACGCAGGCATCACACGCGCCACAGGCTCGTCCGCGGACGGGGTCGTAGCACGAGAGGGTGAGCCGGTAGGGAACTCCGAGCGAGGTCCCGAGCTTCACGATGCCCGCCTTGGTGAGCCGGAGCAGCGGCGCGTGGATTCTCAGCGGCCGTCCCTCCACGCCCGCCTTCGTCGCCACCTTCGCCAGGCGCTCGAACGCCCGCAGGAACGCCGGCCGGCAGTCCGGGTAGCCGGAGTAGTCGATGGCGTTCACGCCGACGAAGACGTCCTCCGCGCCGATCGTCTCGGCGTGCGCGAGCGCGAGCGCGAGGAGCACGGTGTTCCTCGCCGGGACGTAGGTGACCGGGATCTCGGGCGCCCCGCGGCGCTCTCTCCGCCGCTTGGGCACCGCGATCGCGGGATCCGTCAGCGCCGAGCCGCCGAAGGCCGAGAGGTCCACCTTGACGACCCGGTGATCGGCCGCGCCGAGGACGCGGGCGAGCCGCCGGGCGCGGGCGAGCTCGCCCTTGTGCCGCTGGCCGTAGTCCACCGAGAGGCAGTGCGCCTCGAAGCCGTCGCGCCGCGCGACCGCGAGGCAGGTCGTCGAGTCGAGGCCGCCGGAGAGGAGCACCACCGCGCGCTTCGTCTTCGTCATGAGGGCGGGGATTCTAAGCGACGGCCCCCGATTCGCGAGCACCTTCGGTGTCCGCGCGTGCCGCGCCCCGGCTCAGGGGGAGGGGGCCGACGTGAGCGCGTAGGTGGCCGCGCACGGCAGCGCACAGGAGCCGCAGTTCCCGGCGAGGTACTCGAAGCGCTCCTCGAGCGTGCCGGTGAACGTCGCCGCGGCGCCCTCGCCCGTGACGGTCCCGGTGACGTGCTCCACGGCCGACACCGAGCAGTTCGGGCCGCACCGGTCGAGCACCGCGAGGCCGGAGCTCGCCTCGAGCGTGTACGTCCCGTCCGCCGCGCGCGAGCCGTAGTACGTCGCGCCGCGACCGCCGGGGCACAGCGCCGCCGGCCAGCTGCCCGCGGCCGCCGGCTCGGCGGTGAGCTTCGCCTGGAAGCTCGCCACGATCCGCGTGGGCGGGTCCGTGACGGGCGGGACGGCGGTGCAGGCGGACTCCGGCGCGCCGTCGGGGAGCGAGACCTCGAGGCGGAAGCTGCCCACCGGCTCGCCCGGGCAGGTGCTCTCGCCCGTGTCCGAGCAGGCGAGGACCAGGCCGGCGAGGGCGGCGAGGACGGCGAAGCTCGTGCGGACCAGGCGGGTCATCCCAGCGCCGCGAGGCGCAGCTCGAGGAACGGATCGGAGAGGGCGAAGAGGGCGACGTCGCGCAGGTCGGCGAGCGCGAGCGCCCGCGCGGGCGCGGGCGGGCTCTCCACGAGCCTGCGGTCGGCGAGGAGCAGCGCGTGGAGCGCGGCGCCCGGGTCGCCGCAGCGCAGGAGCGCGACGCGGTTCGCGGTGCGACGGAGGGCAGCGGCGAGCGCGCGGGGATCCGTCGCCGCGAGCTCGCCGGAGGCGTCGCGCGCGAGCCTTCGGGCGTCCTCGCGGACCGACGGGGGGACGGAGAGCTCGAGCGCGGCGAGGAACGCGCCCGCCCGCTCCGGCGGGAGCCCCTGCGAGGGCGGGGAGCCGCCCGAGAACCGGCACGCGAGCTCGAGCAGGATCCCGACGTCGCGCGGCGCGAACTTCCCCGCGAGCGCCCAGCCGTGGCCGAGGAGATCCACGGCGCGCGCCGCCGCGAACGCGAGCGCGGCGGGCGCGAGCTTTTCGGCGCCGGCGGCCACGATGACCGAGGGCGGCTGCGTGTTCTCGAGCGCGATCCCCGCGCCGGGCGCGCCGGCGAGGAACGCCGCGAACGGGCGCCCGTGCAGCGCGCCGCGCGCCGCGTCGAGTGCGGCCCGGACCGCGGGACCGCGCGGTCCGACGAGCCGGTCTGCGGTCGTGACGCCGTGGCGGGCGAGGTCCGCAGGGAAGAGCGGCTCGAGGTACGGGGTGAGCAGCGCGAGGAGCCGCGCGAGCGGGCCGGTCGCGCCCGGGGCGGCGATGCGCTCGCGCAGCCCGGGCGTGACGGGCGCGAGGCGGGGTGCAGCGGCAGGCGTGGCGTCGCGGGCCGCGTCGCCGGTTCCGGCGGCGAACGCGGCGAGCGACGCGGCGAGCCGCGCGCGCTCCCCGAGGCGCGCGCGCTCGGGCGCGGGGCCGGCCTGCGCGGCCGCGCTCGAGAGCGAGGCCACCTGGCGAAGCGCGCCTTCGTCGGAGGGTTCCGAGCGGGCGATCTCGAGCCAGGCCTCGAGGGCGCGCGGTGCGGAGTCGGGACGGCCGTCGAGCAGCGCGACCAGCGCGCGGCGGGTGTCGGCGTCGTCCGGGACGAGGGCGAGGGCCTTCTCGAGCATCACGGCGGCGCGCTCCGGCGAGCCGAGCCGTCCGCGCAGCACGTCCGCGAAGTGGCGGTAGCGCGCCGAGGCGGCGAGCGGATCGTAGGCGGCGATCGCGTCCGCGCACACCTCACCGAGCTCGACGTACTCGTCGAAGCGCCCGAGCTTCTCCGCGACGCGCGACAGATCGCGCGCGAGGGTGAGGTCGGCAGGGTCCGCCTCGAACGCCGCGAAGAGCAGGGTCCGCGCCCGATCGAGCTCGCCCGCGGCCATGAGGGCACGGCCGAGGGCGGCGGGATCGGAGGGGTCGGGGTCCGCGCTCGCACTCGCGGTCGAGGTCGCGGTCGCCGCCGTCGCCCCCGCGGTCGGGGACGGCGGCGTAGCGCTCGAGGTCGGGTTCGAGCTCGCGGCCGCGGCCGGCCTCGTGGCCCTTCCCACCTTCGCCTCGACCGCGAGCGCCTCGGCGCGATCGAACGCCTCGGAGTCGCCGGGCTCCTTCGCGAGCAGCTCGCGCCAGGTTCGCGCGGCCTCGTCCGCGAGCCCGGCGCGCTCGAGCGCGTGGGCGAGGCGGCGCGCGTGCTCGGTGCGCTCGGCCTCCGGCACGGCCGAAGGATCGATCGCGCGGAGGTGCTCGGCCGCGCCGCCCGTGTCGCCGGAGGCGAGCGCTGCGTCCGCCAGCGCGAGGCGCGCAGGCGGGGAGCCGGGGTGGGCGAGGACCGCGGCGCGGTACGCGCGCGACGCGTCGCCGCGCGCCCCGGCCTCCTCGAACAGCCGCGCCGCGTCGAGCGCCGCGGCGGCGGCCTCGTCCCCCTCGGCGCGGATCGACGCGGAGAGGAGCGCACGGGCCGCCGCGATGGGGTCCCCGAGCGTCGCCTCGATCCGCGCACGCGCCTGGAAGACGCCCGCGGAGTCGGGATCCGTCTCGCAGGCGACGTCGAGCAGCGAGCGCACCTCGTCCGCGGGCGCGCCCGCGCGCGCGAGGAGGCCGCCCGCGGCGAGGAGCGCGGCGGCGCGGTCGGCTGGATCGTCGGTCGCGAGCGCGCGCTCGACGCACGCGCGGGCCGCACCGCGGGGGTCGTAGTCGCCGGGCGCGAAGGCGGGCTCCTCGGCAGGAGCTGATTCGACGGAAGGAGCGGCCTCCGCGGCGGCAGCAGGGCCCTGCGCGGCGACGGCCTCGGGGGCCGCGCCCGGCTCGGGGGCGGGAGCGGGCTCCGCCACCGCCGCGGCGGAGGCTGCGCCGTCCGCGGACGCAGGGGCGGCGTCCGTCGCGAGGGCGGCGAGCGCGGCCGCGCTCGCGAGGTCGTGCGCGAGCTCGGGAAGCTCGGGTTCCTCGCTCGCGGCGGGCAGCCGCGGCTCGAGCGCTTCCGACTCGAACGCGAGATCCTCCCAGCCGGTGCCGGGAGCCGTTTCCGTCGGGGTCGGGGTCGCGGTCGGGGTCGCGGTCGCGGTCGGGGTCGGGGTCGGGGTCGCGGTCTCGGTCTCGGTCTCGGTCTCGGTCGCAGTCGGAGTCGGAGTCGGAGTCGGAGTCGCGGTTGCGGTCGGGGTCCCGGTCGCGGTCGCAGTCGGAATCGGGGTCGGGAACCCGAGCTCCTCCCAGCCGGCGCCTGCCGGCGTCTCGGGAGCGGTCGCCGTCGGGATCTCGGTCTCGAGCGAAATCGTCGTCGGGCTCAGGCTAGGGACGGCGGCCTCGGTCGCGACGGCGAGGTCGAGCTCGAACGGCGGGAGCGCGTCCACGACGTCGGCGAGCCACCTGGCCGGGTCACCGAGCGCCTCCGCGCCCGCCTCGGCGGTGGTGCCGCTCGCGTCGGCGAGCGGGTCCGGCGCGCCGAAGACCTCCGCTCGAGCGTGCCCGCCCGCGACGGCGGCCCAGGCCGCTTCCGCGCGCGGATCGGAGGGCGCGAGCGAGAGGGCCCGCTCGAGGTGGGGGATGCCATCGTCGGCGCGGCCGTCGGCGACCGCGGCGAGCCCGAGCCGGAAGCGCGCGGGCGCCTCGTCCTCGGCGGGGACGTCGCCCGCGACCTCGGCCCGCACGACCACGCGCAGGTCCAGCTCGGCGGCGGCGCGGTCGCCGCGCGCGGCCGCGACGCAGCCGGCGAGGGCAGCGAGCGCGCCGGTGTCGCCGGGGGTGGCGGCGAGCGCCTCGTCGTAGGCGGCGATCGCGTGCTCGATCGCGCCGGCGGCGGCGAGCGCGTCACCCCGGGCCCGGTGGCAGGCGCCGGCCTCGCCCGGCACGGCGGCGGCCCGCGCGGAGAGCACGGCGTCGCGTCGCTCGAGGTCGTCCGCGGCGTCGGCGAGCGCCGCGGCGAAGGCGGTGTCGTCGGCGGGGCTGGCCCCGAACGCCGCGCGGCGCGCCTCGGCGGCGCGCGCGACGTCCCCGCCGGCCTCGAGGTCGGCGGCGGCCTCGATGAGGAGGGCGGCGCGGGCAGCCTCGGCGGCGGCGCTCGCCCGCGCGAGGAGGAGCTGGGCGCGCTCCCGGGGCCGACCGCGGAGCGCCTCGAGCAGGAGCGGCAGCCCCTCCTCGGCGGACGCGGGGTGACGGGCGGCCGCGCGGCGCAGCGCGACGGCGGCGCCGTCGGGGTCGTCCGCCTCGAGGAGCACCGCGGCCACCTCCCGCGCGTACGCCGCAGCGCCGGCGGGATCGCCGCCCTCGACAGAGAGCCGCTCGAGCCCGTGGAGCGCCCTCGCCGCGTCGGCGAGGCGTCCGGCCTCCCGGGCGCGGGGGATGGCCTCCTCGAGGAGCGCCGCCGCCTCGGTGGCGGCGCCGGCCT
>NZ_JALCYX010000128.1:0-6571 GCF_022690695.1 Anaeromyxobacter sp. SG17 | reverse complement strand
CGCGAGCCGCGCGCGCCCGGGGCCGAGCGCGCCGGCCCGCCGCCGACCGCGCCCGAGCCGCCGCCGGCCCCCGAGCTGGCGATGCCGGACGAGGGCTCCTTCGCGGACATGCTCGCCTCCGAGGGCGCGGCGCCCCGCCGCCGCTTCCAGGTGGGCGAGAAGGTCGCGGGCAAGATCATCCAGCTCGGCCACGACGTGGCGTTCCTGGAGCTCGGCTCGGGGGTCGCCGAGGCGATGATCGAGGTCGCCGAGCTCAAGGACGCGGA
Organism: Anaeromyxobacter sp. SG17; assembly: GCF_022690695.1. Classification (NCBI taxonomy): domain Bacteria; kingdom Pseudomonadati; phylum Myxococcota; class Myxococcia; order Myxococcales; family Anaeromyxobacteraceae; genus Anaeromyxobacter; species Anaeromyxobacter sp. SG17. Next base: position 6,305 of record NZ_JALCYX010000128.1, on the reverse strand, counting down.
GGGGAACGTCACCGCGCGCGAGGGCGACATCCTCGACGCGGTGGTGATCCACGCCGACGACCGGGGCGTCATCGTCTCGAAGGGCCACGCGCGCGCCACGCGGGATCACGCGCGCGAGGCGGTCATCGAGGCGGCCCAGACCGGCCTGCCCGTGGAGGGGCTCGTCAAGGCGGCGAACAAGGGCGGCCTCGAGGTCGAGGTCCACGGCGTCCGCGCCTTCTGCCCGATGTCGCAGATCGACGTGCGCTTCGTGGGCGACCCGGCGACCTTCGTCGGCCAGAAGCTCCTGTTCAGGGTGCAGCGCGCCGACGCGCGCGACTGCGTGCTCTCCCGCCGGGCCCTCCTCGAGGAGGAGCGCGCCGAGAAGGCGCGCGCCACGCGCGAGCGGCTCGCCCCGGGGGCCGTCTTCGAGGGCGTCGTCACGAGCGTGCAGGACTACGGCGCGTTCGTGGACATCGGCGGGGTCGAGGGGCTCGTCCACGTCTCCGAGCTGTCCTGGGATCGCGTCTCGAAGCCGCAGGACCTCCTCAAGTCGGGCGACGCCGTGCAGGTACAGGTGCTCCGCATCGACGAGGATCCGAAGAAGGGCGAGCGCATCGGCCTCTCGGTGAAGTCGCTCGCGCCGAGGCCGGAGCCGGTCGCGGCGCCCGCGGGCGAGCGGCCGGCTCGCCCCGCGCCGCCGCCGCCCCCGAAGGCGGGCGACGTGGTCGAGGTCACGGTCGACAAGATCGAGAGCTTCGGCGTGTTCGTCCGCTTCGCCGGCGGCCGCGGCCTCGTGCCCGCGAGCGAGAGCGGCACGCCGCGCGGGTCCGATCTCCGCAAGTCGTTCAAGGTGGGCGACGGCTTCCGCGCGCTCGTGCTCGCGATCGACGAGCAGCACCGCATCCGCCTGTCCAAGACCGGCGCGGAGGATGCCGCGGAGCGCGCCGAGGCGGCCGAGTACCAGAGGTCCGTCCCCCGCCCGTCGGGCAAGGGCTTCGGCACGCTCGGCGATCTGCTCCGGCAGAAGCTCGAGAAGAAGTAGCGGCGTTCCTCGCCGCCGCCCTGCGCGCCCGCTCGTCCCGGCCTCGCCGGGGGAGCGGGCGCGGTCGCTTCGGGCGCGAGGGTCCTGGCCGACCGCAGGCGGGCCCGCGCTCGGGGTCGGGCGCGGAGCGCGAGCAGGGCCCCTCGGCGTCCTCTCAGCCGCGCGGAGCGAGCCCCTCCCCCGGCTCCGTCTTGAAGGCGTGCGGAGGATCCCCGCTCGCCGCGGCCTGCGCGCGGAGCTCGCCCTCCCCTCCCTCGCCGCCCTGCGCTCGGGGCGCACCCGGCTGCTCGATCGCGACGCCCCAGGGCGCGAGGCCTCCCGCGGGCTCGGGTCCGAGGTTGGCGCGCACCACGAGCCCCGGCCGGTGGAGCGTGTAGGCGGTCCGCTCGCGCTCGACGCGCGGCCAGGCGCGCGCGATCTCGACGCGGTGCGCCCGCCGGAGCGCGAGGAGCCGCTGGTAGTGCCCGCGGAGCGCGCCGTGCCGACCGTCCCGGCGGTGCGAGAGCTTCGCGCGCAGGAAGGTCTCCTCCGCCTGCGGGTCGGGGATCTCCCCGGCTCCTTCGGCGATGAACTCGTTCTTGCGCCCCTCCGAGACCGCCGCGGCGAGCGCGGGATCCGTGTGGCTCGTGAAGTACGGGAACGGCCGGTCCTCCCCGTACTCCTCGCCCATGAAGAGGAGCGGCAACCCCGAGCCCAGCACGACGAGCGTGGAGAGCGGGTAGAGGGCGTCGAAGGGGACGAGGGCGGAGATCCGCTCGCCGTGAGGCCGGTTGCCCACCTGATCGTGATTCTGAACGCAGGTGACGAACCGGACGGGCGCGAGGCCGGCGACGTCGGTGCCGTGCGGCCGCTTCCGGTAGCCGGACCACTGGCCCTGGTAGACGAACCCCTCCGCGAGCGCCCGGCGGACGTCGTCTGGGCCGCCGAAGTCGCCGAGGAAGCCCTTCCGCTCCCCCGTGACGAGGGCGTGGAGCGCGTGGTGGAGGTCGTCCGCCCAGACCGCCGAGGCCCCCCAGCCGCCCGGCGGCGGGTCGAGCACCTCGCGGTCGTTCTCGTCGTTCTCCGCGATGACGTGCACCTCGCGCCCCGCGTCGCGGCCGGCCGCCCGGACCGCCTCGCCGAGCTCCGCGACGAGGTGCACGGGCGAGTCGTCCAGGATGGCGTGCGTCGCGTCGAGGCGCAGCGCGTCCACGTGGAAGTCGCGGATCCACTGCACCGCCGCGCCGATCATGAACCCGCGCACCGGCCCGGAGCCGTCGCCGTCGAGATCGAGCGCGTCTCCCCAGAGCGTTCGATGACGGTTCGTGAAGTAGGGGCCGAGCTCCGCGAGGTAGTTCCCCTCGGGACCGAGGTGGTTGTAGACGACGTCGAGGCACACCGCGAGGCCGAGGCCGTGGGCGCGGTCGACGAAGCGCTGCAGCGCCGCGGGGCCGCCGTACGCCTCGTGGACCGCGTAGAGCTCGACGCCGTCGTAGCCCCAGTTCCGGGCTCCCGGGAAAGGCTGGACGGGCATGAGCTCGACGCAGCTCACGCCCAGGTCGAGGAGCTCCCCGAGCCGCTCCCCCGCCGCGTCGAGCGTCCCCTCGGCCGTGAACGTCCCGACGTGCAGCTCGTAGAGCACGAGCGCGTCCTGCGGGAGCCCCCGCCAGCCTGCGTCGTGCCACGCGTGCCGGCGCGGATCGAACACCTCCGACGCGCCGTGCACCCCGTCCGGCTGCCGGCGGGTGGCGGGATCGGGCCGGACGCGCCCGTCCTCGAGGACCAGCGCGTAGCGCGTCCCGTCTCCGGCCGCGAGGTCCCCGGCGAACCAGCCGCCCGGCTCGGCGCGCAGCGGGTGCTCCAGGCCGTCGATGCGGACCGAGATACTCCTCATCTTCGGGGCCCAGACCTCGAAGCGAACCCGCCCGTCCGGCAGGATCGTGGGCCCGTGCGCATGGCGCGTCATTCCGGGAAGCTACGGGGCAGGAGAGGGTCGCGGAACCCCCGCGAAACGGCCCATCCGGCCGGGCCATCCGGGATTTACCCGCCGACTCGTCCGGCCGAGATTATGGAGCCCCGGATCGGAAGGCGGGGGTCGACGTAGCTCCCTCCGTGCGCTAGCTTGGCCCGCCCCCGCCCAGCTCGGACCTCGGCGATACTCGACCACTTTCCGACCCAACCCCAAAAAGGAAACCACGGGATGGCTACCTCTTCCGATCGCCCCACGACGAACCCTCATCTCCTCGGCTGGGTCGACGAGATGGCGAAGCTCTGCAAGCCCGACCGCGTGTACTGGTGCGACGGCTCCGAGGCCGAGAAGAAGCGCCTCACGGAGGAAGCCGTCGCCGCCAAGGTCCTCATCCCGCTGGACCAGAAGAAGTGGCCGGGCTGCTACTACCACCACTCGAACCCGAACGACGTCGCGCGGGTCGAGCACCTCACGTTCATCTGCACGCCGACGCGCGAGGAGGCCGGGCCCACCAACAACTGGATGGCGCCGAAGGAGGCCTACCACAAGCTCGGCCAGCTGTTCGAAGGCTCGATGAAGGGCCGCACGATGTACGTCGTCCCGTACATCATGGGCCCGGCGGCGTCGCCGTTCTCGAAGGTCGGGTTCGAGCTCACCGACTCCGTCTACGTCGCGCTGAACATGGGGATCATGACGCGCATGGGGAAGGTCGCGCTCGACCGGCTCGGCCAGTCGGACGAGTTCAACCGCGGCCTCCACTCCGTGGCCGACTGCAACCCCGACAGGCGCTTCATCTGCCACTTCCCGCAGGACAACACGATCTGGTCGATCGGCTCGGGCTACGGCGGCAACGCCCTCCTCGGCAAGAAGTGCCTCGCGCTCCGCATCGCGAGCTACCTCGCGAAGAACGAGGGCTGGCTCGCCGAGCACATGCTCATCCTCGAGGCGGAGAGCCCGCAGGGCGAGAAGCAGTACGTCGCCGCCGCGTTCCCGTCGGCCTGCGGCAAGACCAACTTCGCCATGATGATCCCGCCGGCCGCGTACAAGGGCTGGAAGATCCGCACCGTCGGTGACGACATCGCGTGGATGCGCGTCGGCGAGGACGGGCGGCTCTGGGCGGTGAACCCGGAGAACGGCTACTTCGGCGTCGCGCCGGGCACGAACCGCAAGACGAACCCGAACGCGATGGACTCGGTCCGCAAGGACACGCTGTTCACGAACGTCGCGCGCACCGCCGACGGCGACATCTGGTGGGAGGGCTGGGACACCGAGCCGCCCGCCGAGCTCATCGACTGGAAGGGACAGCCCTGGAAGAAGGGCTCGACCGAGAAGGCGGCGCACCCGAACAGCCGCTTCACGGCGCCGGCGCGGAACAACCCGGCGCTCTCGCCCTTCGTCGACGATCCCAAGGGCGTGCCCATCTCGGCGCTGATCTTCGGTGGCCGCCGCTCCACCACCGTGCCGCTCGTCCTCGAGGCCTTCAACTGGACGCACGGCGTCTACCTCGGCGCGACGATGGGCTCCGAGACCACCGCCGCCGCCACCGGCGCGGTCGGCGTCGTCCGCCGCGATCCGATGGCGATGCTGCCGTTCTGCGGCTACGACGCCGGCTCGTACTTCCAGCACTGGCTCGACATGCAGTCGCGCATCCCGAACCCGCCGAAGGTCTACATGGTGAACTGGTTCCGGAAGAGCGCCGACGGCAAGTTCCTCTGGCCGGGCTACGGCGACAACATGCGCGTGCTGAAGTGGATGCTCGATCGCGCCGCTGGCCGCGTGGGCGCGCAGGAGACCCTGCTCGGCTACACGCCGAAGGCGGGCGACCTCGACCTCTCCGGCATCGACGCGAAGCCCGAGGCCGTCGCCGCCGCCACCCGGATCGATCTGGGCGAGTGGGAGAAGGAGCTCGAGTCGCAGGAGGAGTGGTTCGACAAGCTCGGCAAGACGCTGCCGCGGCCGATCGCGCTCCAGCGCGAGATCCTGCTCGAGCGCGTCCGCTCCGCGCGGAAGGTGCAGTAGCGAGATCACACGGCCCAGCGGGCCCGGCCGCTCGGCGGCCGGGCCCCCTCCCCGCCGTTTCCCGACGGGCGCTTCCCTGCTCGGGCCGTTAAGCTCGTCGTCGAATGTGCACCCTCGCAGTCGCCCTGGGGACGGATCGCCGCTGGCCGGTGGTGGTGGCGGCGAACCGCGACGAGCGGCTCGGGCGGCCGTCGGAAGGCTGGGCGCTCCGTGCGCTCCCGGGCGGCGAGCGCTACGCCGCGCCGCTCGACGCGCTCGGCGGCGGCACCTGGATCGGCCTCTCGCGGACGGGCGTCGTCGCCGCGCTCACGAACTACCACGCCCCCCTCGACTGGTACCCCGACCTCGCGCGCCGCTCGCGCGGCGAGCTCGTGCCCCTCGCCCTCGCGGCCGGGTCGGCGGAGGGCGCGCGCGCCGCGTTCGGCGCCGTCCGGCCGGACGCCTGGAACCCCTTCCACCTCGTCGTCGCCGACGCACGCTCCGCCTTCCTGTGGTGGTACGACGGCGAGCGCGCGGGCGTCGAGGCGCTCGGCCCCGGCCTGCACGTCGTGACCGAGAACGCCTGGGACGGGCGCTGCCCGCGCGCGGCGCTCGTGCGGGCGCGCTGGCCGCTCGACCCCGGCGTCGAGCGGCTGCGCGAGGTGCTCACCGTCCACGCCCCGGAGGGCGACCCCGTGCCCCCGCGCGGCGCCGCGGCCTCCGGCGCCGCGACCTGCATCCACATGGACCCCGCGTACGGGACGCGCTCCTCGACGGTGCTGCGGCTGACCCGGGAGCTCGCGACCTCGGAGCTCTGGACCGCCGACGCCCGCCCCTGCCTCGGGCCGCTCGAGGACCGCTCCTCGCTCGCGGTGGCGCTGGCGCGGACGGCTTGACGCGCCGCCACCGCCGCGCCATGTAGAGCGGCGCATGGGCCTCCTCGATCGCGTGTCGTTCAAGAAGCAGGACGTCGAACCGCCCGAGGCGATCGACCTCGTCGACGGCGGCGTCCGCATCCTCTGGCGGGGCGGGCCGGAGGTGACGCTCCCGAACCACCTGCTCCGCGACTTCTGCCCCTGCGCAGGCTGCGTCGAGGAGGGCACGGGCCGGAAGCTCCTCGACCCCACCACGATCCCCTCCGACATCCGCCCGCTCGGCCTCGAGGCGGTGGGCAACTACGCGCTCCGGATCCGCTGGTCGGACGGCCACGACACCGGCATCTACTCGTGGGAGACGCTCCGCCGCGCGTCGGGGCTCTGGAAGGACTGACGGGCGTCGCCGAGCGCGCCCTCGCCGCGGGAGGGCCCCGCGCGAAGCGCGGGAGGGGCGAAGCCC
>NZ_JALCYX010000127.1:0-6754 GCF_022690695.1 Anaeromyxobacter sp. SG17 | reverse complement strand
CTCCGTCCGCCAGCTCCTCGCCTCGCGCTGCGCCCCCGCGCGCCGGTGCCCCCGCCGCCGCGCCGGCCGCGCCGCGCGCCGAGAAGCAGGGGTTCCTCGCCCGCCGCCGCGCCGAGAAGGAGGCGCGCAAGGAGCGCCGGGCGGCCGCGAAGAAGGGGCGCTGAGGCCGGCGGCGTCGTCCTCGGATTTCCTGAGGGCGGCGCCCGCTCGTGATCCCTCAGCAGGGCCTCGGATCCGCCCACTCCCAGACCAGCAGCCCCTCGTTCGCGCGGTCCTGCAGGACCTCCGCGACCCGGGCCACGTCCACCTCGGGCGGCACGTCGACGGCGACCAGCTTCGGGCGCAGCGCCTCGTGCGTGCAACCGTGCTCGAGGAGCCGCTCGAGGAACGTCTGCACGCCCTCGTCGGACAGCTCCGCGCCCGGATCGAGCGCGAGCCGCAGCGTGCGGTGGCCGCACTTCTCGACGACGTCGTCGAGCCGGGGCGCGTCCTCGTCGACCGCGCCGCCGCCCTCGCCCTCGGTGGCCGCGAGGACCACGTCGTCCCGCGAGATGCCGTAGGCGAAGAACGGGCAGCTCTCCACCCGGTACCGCCCCGCGCCGAGCGGCTCCGCCCACAGCCAGTCGTCGGGAGGACCGGCCTCGCCGTCCGACCGCTCGAGCGGCACCCGGATGCGGATGAGGGTCTCCCCGATGTCCAGCTCAGTCGTCATGCGCAGACCCTCGGCTCGAAGATCTACCCGGGGCCGAGCCTCGCCGCGACCGCCTCCGCGAGGTCCGCTCCGGTGTACCGCTCGGGCTCCGCGCCCGGCGTGAGGCCGTGCTCGCGCAGGGCCTCAGCAGTGGTAGGGCCGATGGCGGCGAGGAGCACGCCGCGAAGGAGCGGCGCCCGCTCGCCGAGGGCGCTCGCGACCGCCCGGACGGCGGACGGAGAGGCGAACGCGACGGCATCGACCTCTCCGCGCGCGAGCCAGTCGCCGAGCGGGGCGATCGCCTCCGCCGGCGCGGGCACGGTCCGGTACGCCTCGACGGCGGTGAGCTCCGCGCCCGCCGCGAGGAGCCCCGCGATGGTCTCCGGCCGCCCCTCCGCCGGCCGCGGGAAGAGCACGCGCCGCCCGCGCACGTGCGGCTCGAGCGCCCGCGCGAGCGCGTCGCCCTTCGCCTCGCCGGGGACGAGGTCGGGCTCCCGCACCGCGCGGGCGAGCCGCTCGGCGGTCGCGGGCCCCACCGCTGCGAGCCGCAGCCGCGCGAGCGCCGCCGTCTCCACGCCCAGCGCGGAGAGCCGCGCCACGGTGCGATCGACCGCGGTCGCGCTCGTGAAGACCGCCCAGTCGAACCGGCCGAGCCCGCGCAGCGCCGCGTCGAGCGGCCCCGGATCGCCGGGGTCCGCGAACGCGATGGACGGGACCTCGCGCACCTGCGCCCCGAGGGCGCGCAGGCGCACGGAGAGCGCGTCCTCGCCGCCCTTCCCGCGGGTGACCACGACGGTGCGACGGTCGAGGCGGGCCGCCACGGAAGCCGCCTAGCGCTTCGGCGCCGCGAGGCCCGGAATCTTGCCCTCGCACTCGCGGAGGATCGCGTCCGCGCCCTTCGAGAGGAGCTCCTCGGCGAGCGCGACGCCGAGCGCGCGCGCCTCGGCCGCCGGGCCGCTCCGCTCGCCGCGGATGACCTGTGTGCCGTCGAGCGACGCGACGAGCGCGCGCATCGCGACGCGCCCGCCCTGGACGGTGGCGTGGCCGGCGATGGGCACCTGGCAGCCGCCCTCGATGCGGGCGAGGAACCCGCGCTCCGCCTCGACGCGGGTGCGCGTCTCGGCGTGGTCGAGCGCGGCGAGCCGCGTCATCGTCGGCCCGTCCGACGCGCGCGCCTCGAGCGCGAGCGCGCCCTGGGCGACGGCGGGGAGCATCTCCTCGGGGGGGAAGACGTAGGTGGCGTGCTCGGCGAGGCCCAGCCGGCGCAGCCCGGCGTACGCGAGGACGACCGCGTCGAGCCCCTCGCTCGCCTTGCGGAGGCGGGTCTCGACGTTGCCGCGGACCACCTCGATGTGGAGGTCGGGGCGGAGCGCCTTGAGCTGGGCGCCGCGACGGAGGCTGGAGGTGCCGACCTTGGCGCCCCTGGGGAGCCCGGCGAGCGTCTTGTAGCGCGGCGAGCAGAGCGCGTCGCGCGGGTCCTCTCGCTCCGGCACCGCGCCGATGGCGAGGCCCGGCGCCAGCACGGCGGGCAAATCCTTCATCGAGTGGACGGCGATCTCGGCGTCCCCGTTCAGGAGCGCGTCCTCGATCTCCTTCACGAAGAGGCCCTTGCCACCGACCTCGGCGAGCGGGACCTCGAGGATCCGGTCGCCCTTCGTGACGAGCTCGTGGAGGCGGACCTCGAGGCCGGGCTCCTTCGCCCGGAGGAGGTCAGAGACGTGGTGGGCCTGCCACTTGGCGAGGGGGCTGCGGCGGGTCGCGATGCGGATCATCTCGGGTAGCTCTCCTAGCTGCGCTCCGACGAGGCCGCGGCGCGGCCCTCGACGGGGTCCGCCGGCGCGCTCTCCGGGCGCGCCGGCTCGTTCTCGATGCCGAACAGCTCCGCGGCGGCGCCCGGGAGGTCGCCGTCGCCCGTCGACGCCGCCGCCTTGAGGCGCGCCGTCGGACCGTGCAGGAGCTTGTTCACGATGGCCTGCGCCATCGCCTCCACGCTCTTCTTGCCCTTCTCGTCCAGCTTCGGGCCGAGGTGCGAGAGCGTCCGCTCCGCCTCCGCCCGCGCGATCTGCTCCGCGTGCCGCCGGAGCTGCGCGAGGACCGGCAGCGCCGCGCGGGCGTCCCGCTCCCTCGCGAAGGCCATCACCTCCGCCTCGACGATCGCCTCGGCGCGGAGCGCCTCGCCGCGGCGGGCCTCCTGCGTGGCCTGGACGACCTTCTCCATGTCGTCCACGTCGTAGGCGAACACCTCGCCGAGGTCGGCGCAGGCCGGATCGACGTTGCGCGGCACGGCCAGATCGATGAGGCACATCGAGCGGCTGCGGCGCGCCTTCATCGCCTGGTGCACCATCTCGCGGGTGACGACGTAGGTCGGCGCGCCGGTCGAGACGATCACCACGTCCGCCTCGACGAGGAGGCGCTGCAGCTCGTCCCACGCGCGGAAGCTCCCCCCGACCTGCTGGGCGAGCGCCATGCCGCGCTCGGGCGAGCGGTTCGTCACGAGGATGCGATCCGCGCCGAGCACCGCGAGCGCCTTCGCGGAGAGCGCGCCCATCTTGCCCGCGCCGACGAGCAGGATGGTCCTGCCCTTCAGATCCCCGAAGATCTTCTCCACGAGCTCGACCGCGACCTGCGACATGCTCGTCGCGCCGCGGCCGATGTCGGTCTCGCTCCGGACGCGCTTGGCCGTCGCGAAGGCGCGGTTGCAGAGGCGCGACATGTACGGGCCGGCCGACTGCGCGGCGCTCGCGAGCCCGTATGCCTCCTTCACCTGTCCGAGGATCTGCTGCTCGCCGACCACCATCGAGTCGAGGCTCGCCGCGACGCGGAAGAGGTGGCGGATCGCCTCCACGCCGATCTTTGCGTAGAGGTGGCCGTCCGCCTCCGCCGTGCGCGAGGTGAAGAAGCCGCGCGCCGGCTCGATGCCGTCGGCGTGGACGTAGACCTCCACGCGGTTGCAGGTGGAGACGACGACCGCCTCGGCGACGCCGTCCGACCCCTTGAGCGCGCAGAGCGCCGCCTTGAGGAGATCGCCGGTCAGGGCGACCCGCTCGCGCACCTCGATGGGCGCGCTCTTGTGCGAGAGGCCGACGAGGTAGATCTCACGCCCGCTCACTGCGAGATCTCCGAGACCCGCGCGCCGTAGTCGCCGGCGTGGCGGGTCACCCCGGGGACGATCTTCAGCGACACCATCGACGAGAGCAGGATGACGAACCCGACGAGGGTCATGAGCGCGTACCGCCGCCCGTGCCAGCCGCTGTGGCGGAGCTGGACCATCGCGCCGTAGAGGATCCAGATCCCGAGCGAGACCACCTGCTGCGGATCCCAGGACCAGGCGCTGTTCCACACCGCCGTGGCGGTGATGGTGCCGGCCACGAGCGCGACCGTGTAGACGACGAAGCCGGCGCGGACGAGCCGCTGGATCATCTGATCGAGGGCGTCCAGCGAGGGCAGGCGCGAGAACAGCGCGCCGAAGCGCTTGCCCTTCACCTCGCGCTCCTGCAGCAGGTACATGATCGCGACCCCGAACGCGATCGCGAAGAGCGCCACGCCTCCCACCGCGGAGAGGATGTGCAGGGTGACGCTCGGGTACCGCACCGTCTCGGGCGCGACGCCGGGGTGGCCGGGCGTCCCGAAGAGCGTGGGCAGGAGCACGACGAGCGCGAGCGGCGTCACGAAGGCGCCGATGGTGGGGAGCTTGTAGTAGCGCTGCAGGAACAGGTACGCGCCGGTGAGGAGCCAGACGAGCAGGACGAGGCCGCCGCGCAGCCCGAAGAACTCCGCCCCGCCGTACTCGCTGCAGCCGACGCCGATGGCGACGGCGTGCACGAGGAACGCCGAGGCCAGGACCCAGAAGCCGGCGGTGGCCGCGGCCCGGTGGCGCGGCCGCGAGAAGAACACGATGTAGGCGCCCGCGGCGACGGCGTACAGCGCGGCGGCGATGCGGAGGATGACGATGCTCATGCGGCCTGCCTTCTCCTACCCAAGGAAACGGGTGAGCCCCCCCGCTCCCTTCCACGGATCGTCCACGCCGATGCCTGCGCCTCGTGACGCGCGGACGGATATCCGAGCGCGCCTCCGCCCGCCTGCCCTCCAGGCCGCGGCATCGCGCCGCAGCGGGGATGGCCCGCGGTCCGCTTCGCAGGGGCGCCGGCGCGGCGGTCCGGGGAGACCCGGCGAACGAGGTGGAGCCCAGCCATGGACGGGTAGGATACCTCGGCGCGATCGCGGACGTAGCGCGCTTCTCGCGGGCGGCGACCGGTCGGGTCGGAAGCTATCACGGCGCGCGAGGCGCTTGCCAGGATCCAGGACAGCCGCTAATTAGTGCGCCCCAGGCGACCGGAGCGTTAAGGAGAACGCATGGCATCGAACGATCTCGTCATCCTGCAGGACTCCACCTTCGAGCAGGAGGTCCTGAAGAGCGACGTTCCCGTCCTCGTCGACTTCTGGGCCGTGTGGTGTGGGCCCTGCAAGGCGATCGCCCCCACGGTCGAGGAGCTGGCGAAGCAGTACAAGGGCAAGGTGAAGGTCGCCAAGATGGACGTCGACGAGCACCAGAACGTGCCGCAGCAGTACGGCATCCGCTCGATCCCGACGCTCCTCGTCTTCAAGGGCGGCCGCGTGGTGGACACCATCGTCGGCGCCGTGCCGAAGGCGAAGCTCGAGGAGAGCCTGAAGAAGGCCATCAGCTGACGCGCGCTCCGGATCCGATCCGGACACGACGCCCGCGGCCCCCCGAGGACCGCGGGCGTTCTCGTCTCCGGTGGCGCGGGTCCCCAGCGGCTCCGTAGCCGCGACGAGGACGCGGAGACCGATCAATTCACAAACCGCCTCATGCCGACGTTCGCGAGCAGCCCGATGCCGGTGTAGATGGCGATGACGGACGAGCCGCCGTAGCTCATGAGCGGCAGCGTCACGCCCACCACCGGCAAGAGCCCGATCACCATCCCGATGTTGATCGCGACGTGCCAGAAGATCATCCCCGTGAGCCCCGCCGCGAGGAAGTGGCCGAAGCGGTCGCGCGCGTTCCCGCAGATGTCGATCGCGCTCGCCACGAGCACGAAGTAGAGCGCGAGCAGGAGCAGGCAGCCCAGGAACCCGTGCTCCTCCGCCCACACCGAGAAGATGAAGTCGGTGTGCTGCTCGGGGAGGAACGACAGGTACGTCTGCGTGCCCTGCCCCCAGCCCTTGCCGAGCGCCTGCCCCGAGCCGACCGCGATGATCGACTGCGTCGCGTGGTAGCCCGCCCCGAGCACGTCGGACTCGGGGTTGAGGAAGGTCTCGACCCGCTTCTTCTGGTACGGCTTCAGGTGCGGGTAGAGGAGCCCGGCGCCCACGATCGCCACGCCGGCGAGCAGGGCCAGGGTCTTCCACCGCACGCGCGCGAAGAGGATCTGCGTGAACCCGACCGCCATCACGATGAGCGCGGTGCCGAGGTCGGGCTGCTTCAGCACGAGCCCCGCCGGCACCATGATGATGAGGAACGGCACCACGAGCGTGGCGAGCCCGTAGCCGTTCTTCCGCTTGTCGGCGTCCGCGTGGAAGTAGCTCGCGAGCGCGAGCGCGACGGAGAGCTTCGCGAGCTCCGACGGCTGGAAGTTCACGGGCCCGATGGTGAGCCACCGCCGCGCGCCCATGACGTAGCGGCCCTTCACGTACACGAGCAGGAGCAGCACGATCACCACCGCGTAGAAGATCCACGCGAGCCGGTGGAACGTGCGCTGGTCGAAGACCGTCAGGGACAGCGCGATCACGATCCCGAGCCCCATCCACGCCGCCTGGGAGATCCAGACCGGCGCGTGAGCGCTGCGGGACGCCGAGGCGAGGTTCCAGACGCCGATCGCCGAGATGGCGAGCGTCACGAACGCGACGTGCCAGGGGAAGTGCGCGAACAGCCTGCGGTGCGGGGTCGCCGCGAGCGACACGTCAGGCGCCACCGGGGGTTCCTCCCTGTCTCTCCCCGCCCGGCGACGCCGCCGGCGAGGTGCTCGGGATCGCCTCCGGACGCGGGGCGGGCGCGGCCGGCGCCGCCGGTTGCGGCCTCGGGGAGGCGGGCGCGGCCGTGGCCTC
>NZ_JALCYX010000126.1:0-6944 GCF_022690695.1 Anaeromyxobacter sp. SG17 | reverse complement strand
GGCGAGCGCGGCACGCTCGCGAGCGGCACCGGCCTCGCGCGCGCGGGCCGGGCGGCGGCGGTGCTCGCGGGCACGACGGAGGGACCGGGCACGGCCTCCGCACCGCCGGCGGGCGCCTGCTCGCTCGGCGGCGTGGCCGAAGCCTGCTCCATCGCCGGGCCCACCTCCCCGCGGGTCGCCGGCGCGTCCACGCGCCCATCGTCGGGCGCGCCCGCGGCGGGGTCCGGCTGGGGTGCGGGCTCCTCCGCGGACGCGCCGCCGGGGAGCCCCAGGGTGGCCGCGAGGGCGAGCGCGACCGTGACGAGCGAGTGACGGAACGGTTTCACGGACCGCTCACGGTGCAACGGGGGTGCCCACCGCTCGACGCCCGGGCATGCGGCCGCGCGGTCCCAGGACGTTCCGCTGAGTGGAAACGCTTTTCCCATCGGCTGAACGCCATGGCCCTGTCTCGCGGGGTCGGGATGGATCGCGGTGCCCTCCCTGTTTCCCCAGGTCCTCCCACCCACTCGAACGTCGCGGCGCCGCAAAGGGGCCGACGAGGAGACCTGCTTGCGCCAGCTCGCCCGGCTGATCCTCTCCACCCTGCTCGTGCTGCCGGGCCTCGCGTCGGCCGCCGCGATCACGCGCGGTCCCTTCCTGCAGCAGACCTCGCCCCACGCCTCGCTCGTCGTGCTGAACACCGACGTGCCGGCGGCCGTGCGCGTGGTCGCGGAGCTCGGGGCCGGCGGGACGGTGGTGGGGGAGAGCGCCGGCACGGCGCACCACGTGGTCAGGCTCGAAGGCCTGCCCGCCGCGAGCGTCGTCTCCTACCGCGTCGAGCTCGAGGGAGCGGTTCGCGCCACGGGCACCCTCCGCACGCCCGGCGAGCCGGACACGGCCGAGGGCCAGCGGACGGTGCTCGGGGTCATCGGCGACTACGGCACCCAGGGCCCGATCCAGGCCGGAAACACGGCGGCGCTGCTCGCGCGCGGCGTGTCGGCGGTGCTCACCGTGGGCGACAACGCCTATCCCGACGGGAAGGCGGAGGACTGGGATCCGGCGGTGTTCCGCCCGATGGCGGCGCTCCTCGCCTCGACCACGTTCTGGCCGGTGCCGGGCGACCACGAGTACCGGCTGCCCTACGCCCAGCCTTACCTCGACGCGCTCGAGCTGCCGGAGGGGCCCGACGGCGAGCGCTATTACTCCTTCGACTGGGGCGACGTGCACGTCGTCGCGCTCGACTCGAACTGCCTCTCGCCGATGGACGCCGCGACCGCGGGCTGCACGCGGGACTCGATGGTCACCTGGCTGCGCGAAGACCTCGCGGCCACCCAGGCGCCGTGGAAGATCGCGCTGCTCCACCGCCCGGTGCTCGCCACCGGCAAGTACGGCTCCTTCCCGGAGGTGGCGAGCGCGCTCGAGCCGCTCTTCCAGGAGTACGGCGTGGACGTCGTCTTCCAGGGACACAACCACCTGTACGAGCGCACCTGGCCCTCGCGCGACGGCGCGCCGGTGAAGACCGGGGAGGGCGCGTACGATCGCCCCGGCGCGCCGGTGTACGTGACGACCGGCGGCGGGGGCGACTGGCTCTACGACTTCGAGAAGCCGGTGGCGCCGTTCACCGCGTACCGGGAGAAGGTCGGTCAGCACGTGGTGGTGACGGTCGACGGCGGCTCGATGCACGTGGAGTCCGTTCGCCACGACGGCGTCGTCCACGACGAGTTCACGATCGCGAAGGACGTCGCGCCGGCGCCCGCCGGAACCGGCGGGGGCGGAGGTGGCGGCTCGAGCTGGCAGTCCGGCGGGCCGGTCGTCCGCGGTGGTGGCTGCGCCAGCGCCGGCGGGGGCGCCGGGCTCGCCGCGTTCGCCGCCCTCGCCGTGAGCGAGACGCTCCGGCGTCTGCGCCGGCGCGCGCGCTGAGGCCTCTTCCGGTGGCGCTCGACGCGCGTCGCGCGAGGGGCGGGGCCGGCCCCGTTCGCGGCTGCGCCGGGCGACGCTCGAGCCCCGGTCGCGACTCGGGCCCGTGACGCCGGCGCTCGGGGCGCGCGCGTTGCAGCGCCCCTTGGGCATGAGCTCTCGCTTCGCCCTCGTGGCGTTCCTCGCCACGGTGCTCCTCGCCTGCAACGCCGACGCCCCGCCCCTCCCGAAGGTGGATCCCCCTCCTGGAGATCCGCCCCCGCCGACGTGCAACGACTGCGGCACGCCCGGCACCCCGACGGACCGCGTCCCCGAGGTGGTGAGCTGGCCGGACCTCCAGCAGAAGGTCGAGCCGCTCGCGATCACGTTCCCGCAATCGACGGCGGACATCGTCTACCAGCTGTGGAGCAAGGTGTACGCGCCGGGGCGGCTGTACCTCGGCGGCACCTGGTACGACGTCGAGCTGCGGCAGCGCGGAGACGGCGCGCGCGAGCACCCGAAGCACAGCTGGAAGACGCGCCACCCCACGAGCGGCGAGACCCACGACGGCGCGCCCGGGACGGGATCCTGGCCCACCCGGACGCGCAACTACCTCGCCGAGTACCTCGACGGCGGCTACCTCTCCGACCCGTTCTGCTACGGCCTCCTGCTGGGCGCCGGCGTCCGCTCGCCGCGGTGGCGCTTCATCACGCTCGACGTGAACGGGGAGCACCAGGGCGTCTACGTCGAGGTGCAGGAGGCGGACGACAAGCACTTCCTCCGCGATCACGGCTTCGACGCGGACTCCACGACCTACCGCTGCGGCCTCCGCGACTGCGAGATGAAGCTCTCGCCCCCCGCCTCGTACCAGGGCCCGTGGGAGAAGGAGACGAACGAGACGCAGCCGTGGGACGACCTCTGGACGTTCCTCCGCGAGCTCAACCGGACGCCGGAGCACGAGTTCCCCGCCTGGCTCGCGGGGCACTTCGACGTCGATCGCCTGGTCCGCATGTACGCGGTCGCGATCCTCGTCAGCTGGTCGGGGATCGACGACTCGGGCAGCTACCTCGTCCACGACGCCGTGACGGGCAAGTGGTCCTTCGTGCCGTGGGATCTCAACAACGCGCGGATCGTGTACTGGCGCGGGCTCACGCCCACGGCGACGCCGAACTGGCACGACGCGATCCCGACCTACACGCTCTACGATCCCGCCACCCTGGGGGTCGCGGCCGACAAGTCGCAGCGCTACGGCGTCAGCGCGCATCCGCCGTTCGTGGTGCTGTTCCAGCGCCTGTGGGACGCGCCCGCGCTCCGCAACCGGGTGCTCGACGAGGTCGAGAAGATGCTCGACGGCGTGTTCTCGGAGGCGCAGGCGTTCCCGCGCATCGAGGCGCTCCACGCCCTCATCGCCGGACCGCTGCAGCGGGATCCCTGGGTGGATCAGGAGCTCGCCGCCGCGTCGGTGCGGTTCCTCGAGGAGTACGTCACGCGCCGCACCGGGTTCCTCCGGGGCGAGATCCCCAGGGAGCGGCACCGTGGGGAGGGCGGGCTCGTCGTGAACGCGATCGGGCCGGGGTTCCTCGAGCTCTACAACCGCGAGGACGCGCCGCGCGATCTCGCGGGCCTCGCCCTCACCTCCGACCTCCGCGATCGGCTGCAGAGCGCGCTCCCCGCGGGCACGGTCGTGCCGGCGCACGGGAAGGTCACGCTCCCGTTCACGCCGGGCGCGGATGGGGGCGAGGTCGGCGTCTTCGACGCGACCACCCAGCTGCCGCTCGACGCGACGTTCTACGCACCGCTCGGGGGCAGGACGTACGCGAGGATCCCGGACGGCGCTGAGGCGTGGGGCTGGAGGTAGGCGCGCAAGGCGCGGAGCTCCCCGCCCGGCATCACGCGCCGCGCAGCGCCTCGAGCTCCTGCCAGCGCGCGTAGAGCCGCTCGACCTCGACGCCTGCGGCGGCGAGCGCGTCGCGCATGCCGCCGACCGCGGCGCCGTCCTTCTGGTAGGTGGCGGGGTCCGAGAGCGCGGCCTCCAGCGCGGCCTTCCGCTCCTCGGCCGCGAGGATCGCCGACTCCATGCCCTCGAGCTCCCGCTGCTCCTTGAACGAGAGCTTCCCCGGCCGGCGCGCGCGCTCCGCCGGCGCCGCCGTGCGGGCCTGCGGCCCCGCGGCGGCGCGGACCTCCGGGCGGGCGGGTCCGGCCTCCGCGCGCGCGGCCGCCTCGGCCTGCCCCTTCAACGTGCGATAGGTCTCGTAGTTGCCCTCGTAGCGGACCGCCCTCCCCTCCCCCTCGAACGCCAGGATCGCGGTCGCGACCTTGTCGAGGAAGTAGCGATCGTGGGTGACGAGGAGGACGGCGCCGTCGAACGCGAGGAGGAGCCGCTCGAGCACGTTGAGCGTGACGAGGTCGAGGTCGTTCGTGGGCTCGTCCAGCACGAGGACGTTCGCGCCGGCGAGGAAGGCGCGCGCGAGGAGCAGCCGGTTCCGCTCGCCGCCCGAGAGCGCCTTCACCTGCATGCGCTGGACGGTGGGCGGGAAGAGGAGGTCGTCGAGGTAGTCGCGGAGGGCGACCCGCCGGCCCCCGAGCTCCACGAAGTCCTCGCCGCGCGTGCCGTCCCGGCTCCCGCCGGCGGCCTCGTAGACCGTCTGCTCCGGATCGAGGGCCTCGCGCCCCTGATCGTGGTACGCCACCCGCGTGCGCGCGCCGACCACCACGCGCCCGCCGTCGGCGGCCAGCTCGCCGAGCAGGACCCGCAGGAACGTCGTCTTGCCCGCGCCGTTCGGACCGACGATGCCGATCCGCTCGCCGCGCTGCACGGTGAGGCTCACGCCCGCGAGGACCTGCCGCTCGCCGAAGCGCTTCACGAGGTCGTGCCCCTCGAGGACCGTCTGCGACAGGCGCGGCGTCGCCGCGAGCTGCAGCTCCGGGACGCGCGGGCGCTCCGCCCCGCGCTCGGCCATGAGGCGCCGCGCCCGCTCGATGCGCGCCTTCGACTTCGTCCGCCGCGCCTCCACCCCGCGGCGGAGCCAGGCGACCTCCTGCGCGATCCAGCGCTCGCGCTTGTGCCCCGCGAGCGCCCCCTGCTCCTCGGCCACGAGCTTCTGCTCGAGGTAGGCCTCGTAGTTCCCCGGGTAGCTCGTGACGCCGGCGCCCGGCGCGATCTCGACGATGCGATCCACGAGGTCGTCGAGGAAGTAGCGATCGTGGGTGACGAGGAGGAGCGCGCCCTTCAGCCGGTCGAGCTCCTCCTCGAGCCAGTCGACGGTGTCGGCATCGAGGTGGTTCGTCGGCTCGTCCAGGAGGAGCAGATCGGGGTGCGTGAGCAGCGCCCGCGCGAGCGCGACGCGCTTGCGCGTGCCGCCCGAGAGCTCCGCCACGGGGCGGTCCCACTCCTTCACGCCGAGCCGGTCGAGCAGCCGCCGCGCCTCGTGCGCCGTGTCCCACCCGCCGAGCTGGTCGATGCGATCCGAGAGCTGCGCGAGCTCCACGAGGAGGCGATCGTGGGCGGCGGCGTCGCGCTCGGCCGAGAGGCGCGCCGAGAGCGCCGCGTGCGCGTCGATCGCCGCGCGGAGCGGCGCGCGCGCGACCTCGAGCTCGGACGCGACGGTCGCCCCGGCGGGGAACGTGGGCTCCTGCGGCAGGTAGGTGACGAGCGCGCCGCGCCGGAGCTGCACCTCGCCGGCGTCCGGCTCCGCCGCGCGCGCGAGCATGCGCATGAGCGACGACTTCCCCGAGCCGTTCACGCCCACGAGCCCGACGCGCTCGCCCTCCTCGAGGGTGAGCGTGAGCCCGTCGAAGACGGTGCGGCTGCCGAAGGCGAGCCGGAGCGAGGCGGCGTGGAGGAGCGTCACCGCGACTTCATACCACCGGACCTGCGGGGTCGCCGGGCCGGGCCGTGGTTCGCGCCGCTCTCCTAGCCGAGGTACTTGCCGAGGAGCAGCCCGAGCTTCTGGCGGACCTCCGGGGAGAGCCGCGACCGGTCGGACCAGATCGCGAGCGCGAGCGCGGACTGACACGCGCAAGGCTTCTCGATGGCGGCGACCTGCGGGATCGCGCGCCGGATGAGCTCGAGCGCGTTCTGCGTCGCGACCTTCACGTTCCCGAGGATCTCCTCGATGAGCTTCGCCTGGTCGAGGGTCGCCGGGTGCGGCTTCCAGCAGTCGTAGTCGGTGGGGAGGGCGACGGCCGCGTAGCAGAGCTCCGCCTCCCGGGCGAGCTTCGCCTCGGGCATCAGCGTCATCCCGATGAGCGAGGCGCCCCAGCTCCGGTGCAGCTCGCTCTCGGCCCGGGTCGAGAACTGCGGCCCCTCCATGCACACGTACGTGCCGCCCTGGTGGACGCGCGCCGGGAACCCGGTGCCCGCCTTCACGAGGACGTTGCGGAGCGTGTTGCAGAACGGCGCCGCGAGCTCCACGTGGACGGCC
Source organism: Anaeromyxobacter sp. SG17 (assembly GCF_022690695.1). Classification (NCBI taxonomy): domain Bacteria; kingdom Pseudomonadati; phylum Myxococcota; class Myxococcia; order Myxococcales; family Anaeromyxobacteraceae; genus Anaeromyxobacter; species Anaeromyxobacter sp. SG17. Next base: position 645 of record NZ_JALCYX010000126.1, on the reverse strand, counting down.
AGCTCGTCGAAGAACGTGCCCGCCCGCCGGAAGGTCCGGTCGATCACCTGGTCCGGGATGACGAGGTGCTTCGGCGCGACCTCCTCGCGGAGGCTCCCGCAGGCGCCGCTCGCGAGCACGTGGGTCACGCCGAGCGACTTGAGCGCCCAGATGTTCGCGCGGTAGGGCACGGCCGACGGGTTCCGCATGTGCCCGTCGCCGTGGCGCGACAGGAGGGCCACCGGGACGCCGGCCACCTCCGTGAGGGTGATCGGTCCGGAGGGGCGCCCGAAGGGCGTGTCGATCTCACGCTGCTCGCCTGCCCCGAGCGCCCCGAGCGCCTCACCGAGCCCCGTCCCGCCGATGACTCCGACCACGACCCGACTCATCGCTGACCTCCAGAGAGGCGCCAGTGTACCGGAACGAGGCGCCCGGGTGCCGGCGCGAGCGCCTCGGCCGCGCGATCCGACGCCGTGTCGGTGCGCAGGCGCGACAAAAGAAAAAAGCCCGCCGGCGCGAATTGCGCCAGCGGGCCAAGAAAAAAAATGCGGCAGCGACCTACTCTCCCACACCGCTTCCGGTGCAGTACCATCGGCTCTGGTGGGCTTAACTACCGTGTTCGGGATGGGAACGGGTGTGACCCCACCGAAATAGCCACCGCAAACC
>NZ_JALCYX010000125.1:0-6985 GCF_022690695.1 Anaeromyxobacter sp. SG17 | reverse complement strand
CGAGCCGCGCGAGCGCGTCCTCGATGGGCGCCGGCCTCGGCCCGGGCGCGGGCGCGGCGGCGTCGGGCGAGCCGGTCCCGAAGGCGCGGCCGTCGCCGCGCTCGTCGGCGAGCCGCAGGTAGAACCCCATCCGCCCGCCCTGGTGGCAGAGCTTCACGAGGATCCGGTTCGTGCCGCGCCGGAGCGTCACGAGCGCGCCGCGCTGGTCGAGGCGCGCCGGGTGATACCCGGGGTCGGAGAGCGCCACGGCGCCGTTCACCCAGACCTGCGAGGCGCCGCTCGCGCCGAGCCACAGCGCGACCCGCTCGTCGCGCGGCGCCTCCACGAGGGCGAGCGCGTAGGCCACCACCTCGCGCGCCGGGCGCAGCGCCGCGCCGAGGTCGACGAAGCCGTGCACCACCGCCTCGTCCGGCAGGGCGCGCCAGGCCACCTCGCCCACCTTCCCCTCGTAGCGGGCGGCGAGGTCCAGCGCCTTCTCCGGCGGGTAGGCCGTCTCGAGGCCGCGCTTCCCCTCGTCGTCGAACGGGCCCACGAGCCGCCAGCGCGTGACGAACCCGAGCCGGCGCACCTGGGCTGCGCTGCGCTGGAGGTTCCCGCGCGAGCGCTCCAGGGCGGCGAGCCGCTGGCGCGCGAGCGCGCGGACCTCCGGGTCCGCGGCGCGATCCTCGATCGCGGCCGTGTACGCGGCGGCGATGGGCGCGAGCTCCGGAGCCTCGTCCTCCAGCGCGCCGAGCTCGGCGAGCGCGACGATCCCGCGGGGCCCGCGCCGGTCGCGCGCGAGCGCGGCCGCTGCGTCCGCGCGGAGCGCCGCCCCCGGATCCGCGGCCCGGGCGCCGGGCGCCCCTCCGGCAGCGCGGGCGGCGGGGAGCGGAGCGACGAGCGCGAGCGCGAGCAGGGCGGCGAGGGGGCGAGGCATCCCGCGCAGTGTAACCGCGGGGGGGCGCCGGGCATGCCGATTCCGCGGCGGCGCGACCCCGACGCGACGCTCGCGAGGCCGGGGCCCGGCGGAGCTCGCGGCCGCGACCGGTCCCCCGGGAGCCCTCGCCATCGGCCCGGCTCCCGGTCGGGCGCTCCTCCTACTCGGCCCGCGCGAGCGCGAGGACGACGACCGACCGCGCCCCGGCGTCCTTGAGCGCCCGCGCCGCCGCGTCGGCGGTGGCGCCGGTCGTGACGACGTCGTCGACGAGCACGACGTCGCGCCCCGCGAGCGCGCCGGGTCTGGCCGCGTGGAACGCGCCCGCCACGTTGCGGCTCCGCTCCGCGCGCGTCCGGCCCACCTGCGGCGGCGTCTCGCGGGTGCGCCGGAGCGCGCCCGGGAGGCGGCGGCCGCGAGCACCCGCGGCGCGGGCGAGCGCGTCGGCGAGGAGCGCGGCCTGATCGTAGCCGCGCGCGATGCGCCGCGCGCGGGCGAGCGGCACCGAGACGACGAGCGCGCCCGGCGGGAGCGGAGCGGCGCGGGCGAGCCAGGCGCCGAGCGGGCGCGCGAGCGCGGGACGGCCGCCGTACTTGAGGGCGTGGATCGCGTCGGCGAGCGGGCCGCCGAAGAGGCCGCCCGCGCGGACCGCGTCGAACGCGGGCGGGTCGGCGCGGCAGGCGCCGCAGAGCGGATCCGGCCCGGGCAGGCCGCAGCGCCGGCAGCCCTCCGGGACGGGGTCGACGGCCTCGCCGCACACGGAGCAGAACGGCTCCGCGACCACCGCGCCCCCGCAGGCGGCGCAGCGCGGCGGGTAGACGAGCTCGAGGAGCGCCGCGGCGACGCCGCGGAGCGCGGCGGCGACCCGGACGCGAACGTCGCTCGACCCCTCCTCGCTCATCGCACGAGGAGCCCGAGCCCCTTCATCTCCTTCGGCTGCGGGAGCCCCATCACCTGGAGCGCGGTCGGAGCGACGTCGGCGAGCACGCCCTTCGCGCGGAGCTTCGCGCCGCGCAGGTCGGGATCGGCGAGGATGAACGGCACCGGGTTCAAGGTGTGGGCGGTGTGCGGCTGGCCGGTCTGCGGGTCCGTCATCAGCTCGCAGTTGCCGTGATCCGCCGTCACGATCATCGCCATCCGCTGCGCCTTCGCCGCCTGCCACAGCCGGCCGACGCACTCGTCCACGACCTTCACGGCCTTCACCGCGGCGTCGAGGATCCCGGTGTGCCCGACCATGTCCGGGTTCGCGTAGTTCACGAGCGCGAAGCCGTACTTGCCCGTGCCGAGCGCCGCGACGAGCTTGTCCGTCACCTCGCGCGCGCTCATCTCCGGCTTCTCGTCGTAGGTCTTCACCTCGCGCGGGCTCGGCACGAGGATCCGGTCCTCGCCCGGGTAGACCGTCTCCCGCCCGCCGTTGAAGAAGAACGTGACGTGGGCGTACTTCTCGGTCTCCGCGCAGCGGAGCTGCGCGAGGCCGGCGTGCGAGACGATCTCGGGGAAGATCTCGGTGAGGTCCTGCGGCGCGTAGGCGACCGGGTACGGGAACGTCTTGTCGTACTCGGTCATGCACACGTAGGCGGAGAGCCGCGGCGGAGCGCCGCGGTCGAAGTCGTGGAAGCCCTCGCCGGCGAGCGCGCGGGTGATCTCGCGCGCGCGGTCCGCGCGGAAGTTGAAGAACAGCACCGCGTCGCCGTCGCGCACCGGACCGACGGGCTTGCCGTCGCCGTTCACGACGACGGTGGGCTTCACGAACTCGTCGGTCTCCCCGCGCCCGTACGCGGCCTCCATCGCGGCGACGCCGCTCGGCGCCCGCTGGCCCTCGCCCTTCACCAGCGCGCGGTAGGCGAGCTCCACGCGATCCCAGCGCTTGTCGCGGTCCATCGCGTAGTAGCGCCCGGAGACCACCGCGACCTTGCCGTAGCCGGTGTCGCGCAGCCGCTTCTCGAGCCTCGCCATGTACTCGAGGCCGCTCTTCGGCGGGGTGTCGCGCCCGTCCATGAACGCGTGGACGAAGGTGCGCGGCACCCCCTCGCGCCGCGCGAGCTCGACGAGCGCGTACAGGTGCTCGACGTGGCTGTGCACCCCGCCGTCGGAGAGGAGGCCCATGAGGTGGAGCGCCGCGCCGTTCTCCTTGGCGCGGCGGCACGCCAGGAGGAGCGCGTCGTTCTTGAAGAAGGATCCGTCCTCCACCGCGCGGTTGATGCGCACGAGGTCCTGGTAGACGATCCGGCCCGCCCCGAGGTTCGTGTGGCCCACCTCGGAGTTGCCCATCTGGCCCTCCGGAAGGCCGACCGAGAGCCCGCTCGTCTCGATGGCGGTGTGCGGGTACTCGTGGACGAGGGCGTCCATGTTCGGGGTGCCCGCCACCGCGATGGCGTTCGCCTCGCGCTCGACGCGGAGGCCCCAGCCATCGAGGACGACGAGCAGGACGGGCTTCGGCTTCGTCACGGGTTCCTCCGGTCGGACGGCGTGTCGCGTGATGTTAGGGACGCGCCCGGCCATCCACAAGGAAGAAGTCCGCGGCCAGGCGCCCGGCTTTGGACCTCACTTGTGGTACGGCTCGCCCCGCAGGATCGTCATGGCGCGGTAGAGCTGCTCCACGAGGACGAGCCGCGCCAGCCGGTGCGCGAGCGTCATGCGCGAGAGCGCGAGCGTCTCCTCGGCCCGATCCAGCACCGCGCGCGAGAGGCCGTCCGAGCCGCCGATGACGAGCGCGACGTCGCGCCCCCCCTCCGTCCAGCGCCGCACGCGCTCCGCGAGCTGCACGCTCGTCCACTCCGCGCCGCGCTCGTCGAGCGCGACGACCCGCTCGCGCGGGCCGAGCTTGGCGAGGAGCGACCCGGCCTCCTCCTCCTTCGCCTGCGCGGTCCCCGCGTGCTTGCGGGCCTCGGGGACCTCCACGAGCTCGAACCGCGCGTAGCGCCCGAGGCGCTTCGCGTACTCCTCGATCGCCGGCGCGTAGAGCCCGGAGCGATCCCTGCCGACGGCGACGACGCGGAGGCGCATTCGCGGGGCGCCTCAGGGGAGCGGCGCGGCGGCGCCGGAGCCGAGCGCGCGCGCGAGGGTCGCGTCGAGCGCGGCGAGGAGGTCGCGGTTCCCGTCCTGTCGATACGCGGCGAGGCCGCGCTCGAGGTCGGGGAGGCGCGCGAGGAACCCCGCGAGCACGGCGTCGTCGATCGTCTCGGCGGCGACGCCGTAGCCGAGCCGCTCGAGGTAGCGGGCATTCAGGATCTGCTCGAACTGGCGCTTCACGGGGACGGCGAGCATGGGCTTCCCGAGATACACCGCCTCGCTCATGAGCGTGAAGGATCCGCCCGACACGACCGCGCGCGCGGTGCGCAGGTCCTCGACGAAGACGGGCTCGCTGAAGGGACGCCACAGGAGGTTCCCCTCCCTCGCGTCGGCGACGAGGTCGCGGCGGAGCCCGTAGATGCGGCACTCGCGCCCGGAGCGCCGCAGGACCTCGGGCAGCGCCTCGTTGGAGGTGGAGGTCTGGTAGACGAGGAGGTGCTCGCCGCGCTCCGGCCGCGCGGCGAGGATCTCCGGGCGGAGCACCGGCGGGTGGAGCGTCGTGCGGCGCTTCACCCGCTCCGGCCGGAAGAACGTCGCGACGAGGTAGTGGAAGCAGCCCGGCAGCTTCGCCTTCACCACGGCCTTCGCGACGAGGAACTCCGCCTCGTGCCCGGCGATCACCTCCGGCGGATGATGGGCGCGGTTCACGATCTGGTTGTTGTCCACGGAGATGCACGGGAGCCCGTGCGTCCGCGCGAACAGGTGGCTCCAGCTCTCGAAGTCGGAGACGACCACGTCCGGCCGGAAGGCCCGGGCGAGGTCGAAGTAGGCCTTCACGTTGCGCGGCCAGCCGCCGAGGGCCGCCCCCTTGAGGTTCGCGAGGACGGTCCGGAAGCTCCGGACCTCGTTGTCCTCGTACACGATCGAGAGCCCCCAGATCTTGTTCACTCCCAGCCGATCCCGCTCGAGCGACTTGAGGTACCCGTGCGCCCTGCCGGAGACGACCACCTGGACGTCGTGGGCGCGCGACAGGTGGTCGATGACCACGCGCGAGCGGATCGCGTGCCCCATCCCCTCGCCCGCGACCCCGTAGAGGATGCGCGCCATGCCGTGACTGTAGCGCGCTCCGGCGGACCTGGCCCCAGGCCCGGCCGGGACCCGCCCGCGCGGCGCGCGCTTCCGGCAGGGGCGCGCGGCGGGTACCCTGCGCGTCCATGAACGCTCCCGAGCCACCGGACGGCGGCACGCGCCCCGCCGGGCTCGGCGCGACCCTGCGCGCGCTCGTCGCGCTCGCCTGGCCCATCGTGATCTCCCGCGCCACGCAGGCGGTGGTCGGGATCGCCGACGCGGTGATGGTCGCGCACCTCGGCGAGGCGGCGCTCGCGGCGACGACGACCGGCGCGACCAACGCGCTCTGCGTCTTCATCCTGCCGATCGGGACGGTCTTCATCGTCCAGAGCTTCTCCGCGCAGCTCTTCGGGCGCGGGGACTCCGCCGGCGCGCGCCGGTTCGGCTGGTACGGCCTCGCCGTCGCGGCCGGCGCGCAGGCGCTCGGGATCGCCGGCGCGGCCGCGGCGCCGCACCTCCTCGCCCGCCTCGCCTACGCCGCGGACGTGCGCGCGCTCATGAGCGGCTACCTCCAGCTCCGGCTCCTCTCCGCGGGCGCCGCGGTCGGCATGGAGGCCCTCGCGGGCTACTACGGCGGGCTCGGCGACACGCGCCGGCCCATGGTCGCGAACGTCGCCGCGATGGTGCTGAACGTCCTCGGCAACTGGCTCCTCATCGACGGGCACCTGGGGCTCCCCGCCCTCGGCGTCGCGGGGGCGGCCCTCGCGAGCACGTTCTCGACGACGGTCGCGTTCCTCGGGCTCGCCGCGACGTTCGTGCGCGAGGGGCGCCGCGCGGGGACGGGCCGGCTGCGCGGGAGCGAGCTCTGGCGCGTGCTCCGCTTCGGCGTGCCGTCGGGCATCACCTGGTTCCTCGAGCTCCTCGCCTTCGTGTTCTTCGTGAACGTCGTCTTCGCCGGCCTCGGGACGACCTCGCTGGCGGCGCTGATGTCGATCCTCCAGGTGAACACCATCGCGTTCATGCCCTCGCTCGCGCTCGCCAGCGCGGGAGCGATCCTCGTCGGCCAGGCCATCGGCGCCGCGCACAGGGACCGCGTCCCGCGCGTCCTCGCGGTCACGTTCGCGGTGTGCGCGGCCTGGCAGCTCTTCGTGGGCCTCCTCTACCTCGTCGCGCCGGACGCGATCCTCGCGCCCTTCTCCCCCGGCGCCGCTCCGGAGGGCGCCTTCCACGCGATCGGGCGGCGCGTGCTCGTGCTGGCGGCGGCGTGGCAGCTGTTCGACGCCGCCGCCATGGTGCTCGGCGAGGGGCTCCGCGCGGCGGGCGACACCGCCATCGTCATGTGGCTGCGCATCGCCATCGGCTGGGCGGTGTTCGTGCCGGGGAGCTGGATCTCGGTGCGCTGGTTCGGCGCGGGGGACGCGGTCGCGGTGGGGTGGCTCGTCCTCTACCTCGCGCTCCTCGCGCTCGTGCTCTGGCTCCGCTTCCGCGCCGGCGCCTGGCGGCGGATCGAGCTCGTGCCCGAGGGCACCTGACGGGGCGGCGACGTCGCCCCGAGCGGCGTCGCCCTGCTCGCCGGTCTCCGTCGGCCCGGCCTCAGCGCGCGCAGCGCGGGGGCGCGTCCGCGTCCGCCTCGGTCGCGTCGCGCGGGATGGTGAGCCCGAGGGCGCCCGCGTCGAGGAGGCCACCGCGCTCGAGGTCGCTCACCCGCACCGCCGCGAGCGAGCCGTCCGCGCCGAACAGGTGCTCGACGCGGAGGTGGTGCCCCGCCACGCGGCCGTCGCGGACGTACTTCACCGTCCGTCCCTGCGCGTCGCGCTCCACCTTGCGCCAGGACTCCCCCTCGCACCCGGGGAACGTGCGGATCTCGCCGGAGAGCGCCCCGGCGGCGCGGAGCGAGGCGTAGCGCGCGAGCGCCGCCTCCGCGCGGGTCGGCGCCGGCGCTGCGTCCGCGGCCTTCGCGCCCGGCCGCTCCGTGGCGGGGGTCGGCTCGGG
>NZ_JALCYX010000124.1:0-7268 GCF_022690695.1 Anaeromyxobacter sp. SG17 | reverse complement strand
CCGTGACGGCGACCCCGCGGGCCGTGAGCGCCCGCGCGATCGCCGCGCCGATGCCCCGCCCGCCGCCCGTGACGATGGCGGTCCTCGCGGTCACCGCCTCGCCCTCCGCGCCCCGCGGGCCGGCGCACCGGCGCGCCCGGCGAGCGCGAGGAAGCGCCGCCGCGCCGCGCCGTCCCGCGCGAGCGCCCCCACCCAGGCGTCCGCGTGCGCGCGCGCGCCGCCGCGCTTCTCGCCGCGCACGGTCATGCAGAGCTGCTCCGCGTCGAGCAGGCACGCCGCGCCGCGCGCCCCGAGGTGCGTGACGAGCGCGTCCGCGATCGCGCGAGAGAGCTCCTCCTGCAGCAGGAGCCGGTGGGCGAGGGTGTCGACGAGCCGGACGAGCTGACCGAACCCCACCACCCTGCCGCCGGGCAGGTAGGCGACGTGGGCGACCCCCCTCGACGGCAGGAGGTGGTGCGGGCAGACCGAGTGGAACGCGATGCCCGTCACGGCGACGAGATCGCGGCTGGACGACGGGATCGCCTCGGCGAGCAGCTCGGCCGGATCGCGCCGGTAGCCGTCGACGAGGTCCTCGAGCCAGGCCTGCGCCACGCGCCGGGGCGTGCCCTGGAGATCCTCGGACGCGCGGGTCTCGGCGGGCAGCCCGAGCGCGTCGAGGAACCGCTCGACGGCCTCCGCGGCCGCGGCCGGATCCGGCGGCGCGGCGCCGCCGGTGGCGCGGGACCGCGCCGGCCGGACTGGCCTAACGGCCACGCGGCCCCCGGTAGGTGACGCACGAGTCCGGGATCTCGTAGAGCCGCACCTCGGCGAGCCCCGGCAGGTGCGGCTCGAGCGCCTCCCAGATCCACCGCGCGATGTTCTCCGCGGTGGGGTTCTCGAGCACGTCGTTCAGCGTTCGGTGGTCGACGCGCGCGAGTACCTGCTCCTGCACGACGCGCTTCACCTCGCCGAAGTCGGCGATCATCCCGGTGCGGGGATCGACCTCGCCCTCGAGCGCGACGAAGAACCGGTAGTTGTGCCCGTGCATCCGGAAGCACGGGCCCTCGTAGCGAGGGAGGCGGTGCGCCGCGGCGAAGTAGAACTCCACGTCGAGCCGCATGCGGCGGGCGTCGGGGTAGTCGATCGCTGCCATGGCCCTCTTATAGCTCCACCACGACGTCCTCGCCCTCGACGCGCACGTCGAACGACTGGACGCACACGTCCGGGAACTCGGAGCACTCGCCCGTCTCGAGCGCGAAGGGCCACGCGTGCAGCGGGCAGAAGACCGTGTCGCCCTTCACGTCTCCGGACGCGAGCGCCGCGCCGCGATGCGGGCAGACGTTGTCGAGCGCGTAGACGCGCTCGCCCTGGCGGAAGATCGCGAGCTCGCGGCCGCCCACCTCGACGACCCGCCCACGCCCGTCCTCGATGTCCTGGAGCCTTCCGACCTTCACGCGCACGACCTCACCGTAGCCGGGAGGTCCGACGCGCGGACGTCCGCCGGGTCGCGCCGCGAGGCGCGCGCCTCGCCGCCGGGACGTCGGCGGCGACGGGCGAATCAGCCTGCGCTCGCGGCGACCTGCGCGGGGACGCAGTCGATCGAGCAGTACAGCCGCCCACCCGCCGCGTGTCCGCGCCCGAGCATCTTGGCGCCGCACGCGGAGCACGCGGGCGCGGCCTGCACGACCGCGCAGCCGAACGAGCAGAAGGTCGTCTCCCGGCCGCGATACCTGAGTCCCACCGGATACGGCCCGACGGCGCCTCCGCAGCATGCACAACGGTCCATGGTCGCCTCCCTCGCGCTGCCCTAGGCGGCGCTCGCCAGGAGGGAAGCTAGCTTCCGGGTGCCCGCCGCGGGAGCGCCCCGACGTGGGCACGTCCGGGCCCGGCGCGAGCGAAGGACCGGGTGCATCGGAACACGGTGAGCCCTCGCGCCGGGAACGACACCCCGCACGGCGCGGACGAACGCACGCGCGGGAGGCGCGCGCTGGAGCGCGGCAGCCGAGCTTCGGCGCGAAGACGAGGCGAGATTTCCGGACGCTAGGCGACCGGCGGAGGAGGCATGTCGCTCAGGTTGAGCGCGTTCTTCAGCACCTGGCTCGGCCGGAAGGTGAGCACTCGCCGGGCGCTGATCTCGATCTCCTCGCCCGTCTGCGGGTTCCGGCCGACGCGCGACTTCTTCTCGCGGACGATGAAGTTCCCGAAGCCGCTGATCTTGATCTTCTCGCCGCGCTCGAGCGTCTCCTTGATGGTGTCAAAGACCATCTCGACGACCTCGGCGGCCTCCTTCTTGGAGAAGCCCACCTTCTCGTAGACGCTCTCGATGATATCGGCCTTGGTCACGTCGCGCTCCCGCTCCCGGGTCGGCTAAGTGTCGAATTCGTTAGCTGATTTCAGAAACGGTGTCAAACCCGCACGCGCACCTTCAGCGCTGACCCGCCCCGCCCGGTGCCGCTCCCTCGCCGCTCCCCTCGGGAGCGGGTGAACCCGGCCGCGCCGGAGCCGCGCTTTCGCGCTTTTCCAGCGTCTGGAGCTCGCGCTGTGCCCCTTCCCGGGGCGCACGGGTACGTTCGGCGGCCGCGTCGAGCTGGGCCTCGACACCCTCCCCGGGCGGGACTGTCACGATGCTCTCGCTGGGTCCGCGTCGCCCCAGGCCGGCCGTCCGGGCGAGCACGATCCCGCTCACGCTCGCCGCGGCGAGCGAAAGGCAGAGCGCCGTGGCCGCCGCGGGTCGGCTCGAGCCCTCGACGAGCGCGCGCACGGCGATGACGGCGGCCGCGAGGCCGACGATCACGCCGAACGGGGCCGAGAGCGGATTCCACGACGACAGCGCCGCCGCGACGGCGAAGCCGAGCGCAGCGAGCGGCAGCCGGCGGGTGGCCACGCCCTACCCCCGGAGCTCCGCGCCGAGCCCGCCGCGCAGGCGCGCGACGATGCGCGCGTGGGCGGCGTCCGCCTCGGTGTCGGTGAGCGTCCGATCCGGGGCGCGGTAGCGGATGGCGAGCGCGAGGTTCTTCTTGCCTGCCGGGATGGGGGGACCGCGATACACGTCGAACAGCGTCGCGTCCTCGACGAGCGGCTCCTCGCGGACCGCGGCGAGCACCGCGCCCGCCTCGACGCCCTCGGCCACCACGACCGCGAGGTCGCGCAGGACCGCGGGGAAGCGGGGGATCCCGGCGTAGCGCGGCACGAGCCGCGCGCCCCGCACGAGCGCGGCGCCGGAGAGCCGGAACGCGAGCACGCCGCGCGGCAGCTCGAACGCCTCGGCGACGCGCGGGTGGAGCTCGCCGACCTCGCCGAGCGGCGCATCGTCGGCGCCGAGCACCTCGGCGGAGAGCCGCGGGTGGAGCCACGCTCCGCCGCGCGCCCGCCAGCGCGCGTCGATGCCGAGCGCCTCGAGCACGGCCGCGACGGCGGCCTTCGCGTCGTGGAAGTCGACGGGGTCCGATCCGCCCGCCCACCCGGTCGGGCTCCGGCGGCCGACGAGCACGCCTGCGAGCTCCCCCTCCTCGGCGGCCGGCGCTGGCGCGCCCGCCGGGGCGGGGCGATACACGCGGGCGATCTCGTAGAGCCGCACGTCCTCGACGCGCTGGCGACGGTTGGTGGAGGCGTTGCGGAGGAGCGACGGCACGAGGCTCGTCCGCATCACCGCCAGGTCGGCGCTGATCGGGTTCTTGAGCGCGATGGGCCGGAGCGCGGTCGCCGCGGGATCCGCGAAGGGCGCGAGGTCGCGCTCCGCCACGAAGCTGAAGTTCACCGCCTCGGCGAAGCCCGCCGCCTCGAGCGCCTCCCGGGCGCGCGCGGTCACCTGCGCGTCCGCCGGCTCGACCGGCGTGCGGACCGCGTTGGCGGGCAGCGTCTCGGGGATGGCGTCGTAGCCCTTCGTGCGGACGATCTCCTCGACGAGATCCTCCTCGAGCGACACGTCGACGCGCCAGCTCGGCACCCCTAACGTGGCCCCGTCCTCGTCGCTCGCGCGCTCCTCGAACCCGAGGCCGGCGAGGATGCGGCGCACCTCGTCGCGCGCCACGTCGATGCCGAGCAGCTCGGCGGGCCTGCGCCAGCGGAGGCGCACCGCCGGCGCCTGGTGCGGGCGCGGGTGGGCGTCGACGATCCCGGGCCGCACGGTCCCGCCGGCGAGCTCCGCGATGAGCGCCGCGCAGCGATCGAGCGCCGGGATCACCATCCCCGGATCGGCGCCCCGCTCGAACCGGTAGGAGGCCTCGGTCTTGAGGCCGTGCCGCCGCGAGGTGCGGCGGATCCCGCTCGGCGCGAACCAGGCGGACTCGACGAGCACGCGGGTCGTGCCCTCGGAGATCTCCGAGTCGCCGCCGCCCATCACGCCCGCGAGCGCGCTGCCGCGGTCGCGATCGGCGATGAGGAGATCGTCGGGCTCGAGCACCCGCTCCTTCCCGTCGAGCGTGACGATCTTCTCGCCGGGCCGGGCGGTGCGGACGACGATCTCGTGGCCGGCCACCTTGTCGAGGTCGAACGCGTGGAGCGGGTGGCCGAGCTCGAGCAGCGCGAAGTTGGTCGCGTCGACCACGTTCGAGATCGAGCGGACCCCGCACGCCTCGAGCCTGCGCGCGAGCCACTGCGGCGACGGGCCGATCTTCACGCCCTCGACCACGCGCGCGGCGTAGCGGGCGCACTTCTCCGGCGCCTCGATCCGGACCTTCACCGCCTCGGCCGCCGGCGCGCCCGCCTCGCGCAGCGCGGGGCGGGGGAGCCGCACCTCCTGGCCCAGGATCGCCGCGACCTCGCGGGCGAGGCCGACGTGCGAGAGCGCGTCCGGCCGGTTCGGCGTGACGTTCACCTCGAGGAGCACGTCCTCGAGCCCGAGCGCGTCCGCGATCGGCGTGCCCGGCGCGAGGCCACGGTCGAGGATGAGGAGCCCGCTCGCGTCCTCGGAGAGCCCGAGCTCGCGGGCCGAGCAGAGCATCCCGAACGACTCGACGCCGCGGAGCTTCGCCTTCTCGATCCGGGTCCCGCCCGGCAGCGTCGTGCCGACGGTGGCGAGCGGGACGACGTCGCCGACCTGGTAGTTCTTCGCGCCGCAGACGATCTGGAGCGGCTCGCCCTGGCCCGCGTCGATCTTCGTGACGGAGAGCTTCTCGGCGTTCGGGTGCTTCTCGGAGGCGAGGATCCGCGCCGCGACCACCCCGGCGAGCCCCTGGCCGACCCGCTCGACGGCCTCGACCTCGAAGCCCACGGCGGTCAGCCGGCGCGCCACCTCGTCCGCGGCGGCCAGCACGGGCGCGGCCGACCGTGGCTGCGCCGGAGCGAGCGGGGCGCCCTGTTGCGCCCCCCCGGCGAGGCTGCCGAGGTCCACGTACTCCGAGAGCCACTTGAGAGAGATCCGCATGCCGAGGGCTCAGAACTGCTCGAGAAAGCGCAGGTCGTTCTCGAAGTAGAGGCGCAGGTCGTCGATGCCGTAGCGGAGCATCGCCATCCGCTCGACGCCCATCCCGAACGCGAAGCCGCTGTAGCGCTTCGGGTCGAAGCCGCCGTTCTCGAGGACCTTCGGGTGGACCATGCCGGCGCCGAGCACCTCGAGCCAGCCGGTCTCCTTGCACGTCCCGCAGCGCCGCGTCTGGGCAGGCTCACCCGCCTGCCCCTGCGCTCGCACCGGGATCCGACCGGTGCCGCCGCAGATGGAGCAGGAGACGTCGACCTCGGCGCCGGGCTCGACGAACGGGAAGTAGCTCGGCCGGAACCGGGTTCGGGTGCCCTCGCCGAAGTACGCGCGCGCGAACGCGGCGAGCGTGCCCTTCAGATCGGCGAAGGTGATCCCCTCGCCGACGCAGAGCCCCTCGACCTGGTGGAACATGGGCGAGTGGGTCTGGTCGTAGTCGGAGCGGTACACGCGCCCCGGGCAGATGATCCGCACCGGCGGGACGCCGAGGCGCTGCATGGCCCGGATCTGCACCGGGGAGGTGTGCGTCCGGAGCAGCACGCTGCCGTCGGGCGCACCGTCACCGAGCGTGGACGCCTCCACGTAGAAGGTGTCCTGCATGTCCCGCGCGGGGTGATCCGGCGGGATGTTCAGCGCCTCGAAGTTGAACCAGTCGAGCTCGATCTCCGGCCCGCTCGCGACCTCGTAGCCGAGGCGCGCGAAGATGGCCGAGATGTCCTCGGTCGCGCGGGTGATCGGGTGACGGTGGCCGCGCGGCAGGACCCGCCGGCCCGGGAGCGTCACGTCGATGGGGGGCCCGGCGAGCTCGGCCTCGAGCTTCCGGGCGTCGAGCCGGGACTTCGCGCCGGCGAGGAGCGCCTCGACCTCGTCCCGGACGCGGTTCGCGACCTCGCCGACCCGCGGCCGCTCCTCGGCGGGGAGCGCGCCCATGCCGCGGAGGACCGCGGAGAGCTCGCCCTTCTTGCCGAGGAAGCGGACGCGGAGATCCTCGAGCGCCTTCTCGTCGGCTGCGGAGCCGACGGCCTCTCGGGCGCCCTTCGCGAGCGCCTCGAGCTGTCCGAGGAGGTCGGCCAAGGCCCCTCCCCTATGCCCGGGCGGACTTGACGACGGCCGCGAAGTCGCCGGGCAGCGCGAGCGCGAGATCCGCGAGGATCTTGCGGTCGATGGCGATGCCCGCCTTCTTGAGCCCCGCGACGAGCCGCGAGTACGTCGTGCCGTTCTGGCGGGCGGCGGCGTTGATGCGGACGATCCAGAGCGCGCGGAAGTCGCGGCGCTTCTGGCGGCGGTCGCGCGTGGCGTAGTCGAGCGCGCGCTCGACGGCCTGGTTCGCGCGGCGGTAGCAGTTCTTGCGGCGGCCGCGGAAGCCCTTCGCCAGCTTCAGGACGCGGTTACGACGACGGCGAGCCTTGAATCCCTTCTTGACGCGCATCTTCCTTCTCCTGCCGGCGGGAGGCGCCGCGGTCCGTCACTCCTCGTGACGCCCCGTGCACTCTTGTGGACCCCGCTTGGGCGTTACGGCTCCCGGCGCCCTAGCGGGCGTACGGGAAGCACTCCTTGATCTTCTTCTCGTCCATCGGGGACAGGTGGTCCGTGCCCCGGAGATGGACCTTCTGCTTCTTCGTCTTCCCGAACGTCGCGAGGTGGCGGACGCCGGCGCGGCGGAACTTCACCTTGCCGCTCTTCTTCGGGATGAAGCGCTTCTTCGCGCCGCTCTTCGTCTTCAGCTTGGGCATTTCCTTCGTTCCTTCGTGCATCGTGCCCGGCGACGGACCTTTCCGGTCTCGCGCCGCGCACGGAGATCGGTTCGGCCTACCGCGGGCCGTCCGGGTTCGGCGCCGGCGCCGCCGCCGGGGGCGGCGCGGGCTGAGGGGCG